>JALNXB010000009.1 GCA_023230585.1 bacterium | reverse complement strand
TTATAGCCGTGTCTTTCATGTTTAGTGTCATAACCTTATATTATGACCCATTTTTTCTTTAGGCTCAATCTGTATTTGAAACCGAGCCCTCTTTCAGGCTCATTTTGTATTATAAAAGACTAAGACTTGACAAAATAAAATGATTAATTATAATGTATAGTATTGATTAAAACTTTATTAATTTATAACTTTATTAATTTATAAATAAGAAAAAGGAGAGTAGGATGAATAAGATGAAATGGGAAAAACCTGAATTGGTAATTTTAACAAAAGGTCAACCAGAAGAATCTGTTTTAAAGGCTTGTAAAATGGTATCAGGTTTTACAGAAACTGGACCTGGGGACAAAAAAGTTGATCGCAGATGTCTTGTGAGAGAAAGCGCTACCTATGTTGATTGTCACAAAAGAGCTTTTACATAATAACTGACCATAAAATCTAACCGTTATACTACAACTTTAAGTGGGGGGGTTAACCCCCACTTATTTATGTCTACTTATTAAACATTTCTACTCTTGCTTTAGCAACTTCACAAAAACTGTCTGACGGTTCATCTAAAAAACCTGTTTCCAGATGTGCGTGAGCAGGGCACCATAAGCAAAGATTTATAATTTCACATCTACCACACTTCTTAAAATAATTTTTATTAGTACTCCTCATATTTCTTACTTTTGGAATAAAATTATTATAAGCATCTGTAAGAGAGCCTTTTCTAAGGTCATAGATACAGTCTGGGTGCCACAAAGAAGAGCACAATCGTAATGTTCCGTTGTAACCTATTGTGCAGGTACCAACACCTGCTCCACACCTGAACAGTACGTCTTTAATTTCATCATTAGGTTCCCCATCAATCAGAATATCAGAGCATTCTCTTTTCATTGCTGAAAACCTCTTAGGGTCACTTTTTTCAAGTTTGACTATCTCTTCTGGGATGAGGCGTTCTTTTACTATTTCTCTATTACGTTTTTCATTCCCGTCAAAACGAAGATGTAAAAGGTAGTCATACCTAAAAGAACCGGCTGTTCTTATATTAGAAAACTTAGATATTAGAGGCAATTCGTGAACGTTAGAACGTAAAGCCATCGCCTTAAATGTTGTTTTAATATTGTTTTTTATAAGCAGGTCAACTCCTTTCAGAAAAGAGTTGAAGGAACTGGGATTCCTTGTTACTCGCCCGTATGTTTCCGGGGTAACTCCGTAGACAGATACTTCAAGCTCTCTTGGCGGGTATTTTTTAAAAAGTTCTATATGCTTTTCTGTTATAAGGGTTGCATTGGTAAATACAGAGAGTAGTAATCCTTTCTTCTTAAGAGCAATATAGATATCAAAAAAATCTTTCCTTAATAGAGGTTCTCCGCCTGTTATAAGACAACCCATTGCTCCCAAAGAAACGGCTTCATCTGTAAACTTTAATATCTCTTCAAACGTTAATTCTTCCTCTTTTGTTTTCTCATCGCCAGGTGGAAGGTTTATATAACAGTGCCTGCAGTTATTGTTGCATCTAGCAGTCAATTCAAGTTCAATATCTATCAACATATTATTTCTATATATTTTTTCCCACAAGGAAAACTCTGACAACTCTTTTTTTATGACTCTTCCTTTTTTCATTATTTTGGTTCCTTAATATTTTAATACTTTATAAGTTCAAATTAAGTATAATAAATCATTATATTACATTTCTCAGTAATAAAAAATTTTTAGTTTTTTATGGTATAACTTGAATTAAAGAAAAACACTTTTCTTCTTGCTTCTCCCCCCATTCCGTCTTTTGTAGTTTGTCTTGCGAGCTTTACCCGCCGAAGCCAACCTACGCTAAAATACAAGCTTCGGCAGGTATACCTTGGCGTAGGAGGGGTTTCTCAACGTGGCAACCTACTTTTTGACATTGAAATTGGTAAATGTTTTAATAATCATAATGAAACTTAAAGTAAAAATATTTAAAAGATACAGACCAATAGTAATATTATACGTCTTTATTTCAAAATTCTGGGAAAAGGTACCGACTTTTTTGACCTATAAATTTTCTGGAATTTTTTATGGATTCTGGCTGGGTCTTCTTACCAAAACAGATATTCATCAGATAGACACTTTTAACTATTCTCGTTCTACTCTCTATTTTAATAAAAAATATAATAAAAGCGGGTTATGGGAATGGGAGAAACAAGCTCTTGAAAAATATTTTGCTGATAAAAAAACTTTGTTGGTTGCTGGTGCTGGAGCAGGTAGAGAAGTGTTAGCCCTAAAAAAAAATGGTTATGATGCTTATGGGTTTGAATGTAATCCTGATATGGTCACCTTTTCTGAAAAGATATTTATAGAAGAAGGAATAAAACCTTCTATTTTTTATGTGCCTCCTGACAAATGTCTTAAAAGAGGCTTGGGTTACGATGGGTTGATAATAGGATGGTGTGCTTATATGCATATACAAGGAAAAAAAGCACGCATAAATTTTCTTAAAGATATGAGAGGGCAGGTCAAAATAGGGGCTCCAATACTTATTTCTTTCTGGTCTAAATCAGACACCAGCACAGAGAAACTTAAACATATATTTTTTGTTGCAAATGCTATAAGGAGAGTTTTAAGAAGAACTCTTGTTGAAGAAGGAGACTCTCTTGATTCGAGAGGTTTTGTTCATTTTTTTACTGTCAAAGAGATTGAAAACGAACTCTTAGAATCAGGTTTTGTATTGCTAAAATATTTTAAAGAGGGGCACCACCATATTCTGGGAAGAGCTACAGAGATGGTTTTTTAAACAAGTCGTTTTTTATAAAAATAAGTGCCTTTCTGCAAAGGAAGGATAAGTATATACATACTCGATTTCTTGATAAGAAAGCAATCACTCTCTTTTCACCTCCAATACCAAGACGTGTAATTTTTCCTTTTCTTTCGATTTTTACTACTTTTCCTAATATCTCATTAAGAGAGGCAAACCCATCAAATTTAAAACAGTTATCTCCTTTAATTAGATAAGAATCTTTACTTCTATTTACAACTCTATGGACTACTACCTTTTTGTTGTATTGGTCTGCAACAATTACAACATCTCCAATAAAAATTGTACAATTTTTTACAGGTAAAATTGTTATTACATCACTGTTTTTTATGAATGGTAACATACTAAACCCAGTGGCTCTAAATCTGAAAGGCAAGCCTTTATTCAAGACGTCTTGGGCTATAGAAAGAAAGAGTTCTGAGGAGAGCAGAATTTCAGATTGTTTTTTATGGTAGAGGGCAGGCTTTTTCTTATATTCCATTGGAAAAGATTAACCACTACTTTTTTTCAACGACCATATTTCTATTCATAAGTTCTTGTAATAATCCCACAATATCCTCTTCAATAGTCTCAATTGGTGCCTCAAAAGTGGAAGATAGTTCTTTCGCAAGGGCTTTGATATTTCTATTGCCATCAAGTTTTTTCCAGATAGCTTTCCCCGTTTCATTTAAAGTGTAAAGTTCATCTTCCATATCTCCCACACCTGAGGTTAAAGGAATAATAACGATTGTGTCTTCAATTTCTCTTGAAACAATATTTTCTGAGGGAACATAGATTGAGTTTATATCTATTGTATTCTCTTTATCTGCCATTTTTCCTCCTTACTGTTTATAATATTCTGCCAATTTAATGAATAACCTCACTATTGTTCTTCTCTTTTATGTCCTTAAACTCGCAAAGACGGAATGGGGGGTAACGTATAAAAACAAAAGCATAAAGCAAACAGCCTCCCTCAGAAAAACTGTCGGGATAAACCCCTTATCCTTGCTCCTTCTCCCAAAGGGTAGAAGGCAAAAAGGGGAAGGTGTATGCGTCGTAGTCCCAGAGAGAGTAAATAACACCACATACTTTTTTGTCATCTTCATATTATATCAGTATTGCCACATAACTGCAATATGTTATAATTGATTGGTTCTTTAATAAAGATAATAGAGTTAAATTATGAGAAAAAAATCAGAAGATTATTATAACTCCTCTCTAAAAAGAGGGGTTGATATTTTTGGTTCAATAATCGGCATATTAGTTTCTTTGCCTCTCTACATTATTATTCCTCTTCTAATAAAACTTACGTCCAAAGGTTCTGTTTTTTATTTACAAGAAAGATTGGGAAAAAATAAAAAGAAATTTCATATTATTAAATTTAGAACAATGGTATCAGAAGCAGAAACAGACAAACCTTTATGGGCAGAGGAAAATGACACAAGAATAACTAACATAGGTCTATTTTTGAGGAAAACGAGAATAGACGAGTGGCCACAATTTATAAATGTTCTTAAAGGTGAAATGAGTATAGTGGGACCAAGACCTGAAAGAGAGTATTTTGTTAATCTACTTGAAAAACAAATTCCTTTATACAATTCAAGGTTTATTTTAAAACCCGGTATTACTGGTTGGGCACAGGTAAACCATAAGTATGCATCTAATATGCAAGACAACAAAATTAAACTTTACTACGACTTAATTTATCTAAAAAAATCTTCTTTTTTAAGTGACTTAATAATTGTGATTAAAACAATAAAAAGTATTTTCAATATGCAAGGCAGATAAGCAAAACAATGGTTTAAATATATTATGCTTGACAGAATTAAAAGTATATGTAAAATAGTAGTATCAAACTATAAATTCATAAAGGGGGCACAATGAAAAGAATTTTGAGTTTTACTATGATTGTAGGGCTACTTATTTCAACAGTACCTGTAAACCTGCATTCAGCAGGAAAACTGGCACCTACAAAAGTTAGAAGTATCAAACCCTATAGTATTACTGAAGGACAATTGAAACTTTTAAATGAGCAACCAAATATTGTTTTCTACCAAGAACTGCCAGAAAATCTATCTAAAGAACAGATTGGTGTTCTTGTTCCTCAACAACTTGGGGGGGGATACTTTGTTGGTACGCCAAAAGAAATAGCAGAAGCATTTAATTCTGCTGGTGTTTCAGTAGGATTAACAGAATCAGCAGTTTCTGGTTATGCCTCAAAAATGGCAATAGGTGCAGCCCCTATAATATTAGGGCTAATAATATCTGCGGCAACAGGAACATCAAAACCTTTAACTTCGCAGATGTATGATCGCACCTCTGCTAATGATGAGAATAAAAACAGAGCCAAGAAAAAATTTTTTGAGGAGAGCAAAGGTTTTTATCCGACCAATGTCCATTCAACAACTGATCACCATGCTGCAGAACACCATACCCCTGATTCTCCTTCTGTAGCAAAAAATGCACCCAAGAAGAAGATGCTTGAGGAGAGCAAAAACTTTCATCCGACCAATGTCCACTCAACAACTGATCATCATGCTGCAGAACACCATACCTCTGGTACTCCTACTGTGACAGCAACAAGCAGTACGCCCAAGAAGAAACTTTTTGAGGCGAGTAAAAATTTTCATCCGACCCAAGGTCATTCAGCAACTGACCACCATGCAGCGGACCATCATTAGTTTAATAAAGGTGAATAGTTATGATAATAGGGGCTAACTCATTTAATTTGAGTTATCCCCTTTGCTTTTATATGAGAAAAGGAACTTTGTAAATAATGTCAAAACTTAAATTCATTCTTTTTTTACTTCTACCAACTCTTCTTTATAGTGGAACAACTGATTGGGGTGGCACAGGACTTTTAAGAGTTCCTAACGGTCGAGTTATAAATGATGGAGACGTTAGGTTCACCTTTTCTGATTGCTACCCTTACAGAAATTATTCTGTAACTTTTGGTTTTTTCCCCTTCCTTGAAGTAAACGGAAGGATAATGGAGTTAAGAGATAAAAAATTTACAGGGGGCGGCTGGTCTGGGTATGGGTATTATAAGGATAAAATTGCTGATTTTAAAGTTCAACTTTTTGAAGAGAACGCCTTTCTACCATCTATCTCTGTTGGTGTGAATGATTTTCACGGAACCCAACTTTTTTTTACTGAATATATTGCTGCAAGTAAACAGATTGGTGATTTTGACTTTACTCTTGGATACGGGGACGATTTTTTTGGTACTATTTTTAATAAGAATAATAAAAAAAAGAGGGAACTTGACGGTCTTTTTGGCGGGGTGGAATGGAAAGCAAGAGATAATATATCTTTAATCTTTGAGTATGACCCTACGGAAAAACTTGCTCTTGGTAGAGGTACTATTTCTTCACCTTACAATTATGGAGTCCGTTGGTACCCTAAAGATTGGTTATCTTGTGGATATTCATATCAGAGGGGAGATAAACATAGTGTTTTTGTTGCTTTAACATATCCTTTTGGCTCAACAATAGTACCTCAAAGAGACGATCCACCTTTTTATGGACCTGTTGATTGGGCTCCTTTACCAGAACAACTTGTAGCTCAAACCCTCCCTCAAAAACTTCTTTCAATACAAAATATGCTCTCTGATGAAGACCTTAAAAATGTGCAGGTGGCTTTATCTTCAGATATGAAAACCTTTTATATAGAGATTGAGAACCGAAAGTACCTTTTTCATACCAAAGCAATAGGGCGTGCTTTAAGAGTAGCTTCGGTTATGATGCCTTCTGATATTGAAACACTCTGTATAGTGTTAAAACAGATTGATGTACCAATGGTAGAGGTTGCTGTCTCAAGGGCTGACTATATAGATTATCTTAACCAAAAAATTAGCGAAAAAGAGCTTTCTCAAAAGATAAAGGTTAGCAATAAAATATCAGAAAAATCAGTATGGTGGAACGAGGAATATGTCAATATGATTGATAAACATAATCCTATATACTACCATTTTGAACCGATAAAACTGGAAAGTTATTGGAATGATCCTTCCGGATTTTTTAAGTATAGAGTTGGACCTGCCCTTTCTCTTGCCAAAGATATTAATAATGGATTAAGTGTAGTGAGTTCTCTGAAAATGCCGTTATATAGCAATGTTTCTACAAGAAATAAGCCATCATCAAATAAACCAGTTAGAAGCGATATATCTAAATATCTTGATAGTACAGGTCTATCTGTTGATAATCTTTATGTTAACCAGTTTTTGAAAGTTAGTGAAAATAATTATTTTAGGTTAACGGCAGGATACCTTGAACTACAATACGCAGGCATTGGTGTGGAATATTTAAGAACTTTCCTTCAAGGAAGAGTTGCTTTGGGAAATGAAATAACCTGGGCAAATAAAAGAGAACCAGATTCTCTTTTTGGACTTGGAGACGATTCTGCAACTACTAAATTTATTAATTTGTACTCATATTTTCCTAAACTTGAAACAACTGTTAGTGCAAAAGTTGGCAAGTTTCTTGGTGGTGATAAAGGTGTAAGGTTAGATATTTCAAGAGATGTAAGAGGCGGCAAGGTATTTATGTGGTACTCAAAAACTGATACTAAAGGATTTACTGGTCCCAACAGAAATTATTCTGATAAAGGTGTAGGGTTTGCCTTGCCTGTAAGAGCCCTCTGGTCTTCGGATTCGAGAGGTTACTACTCTACTTCAATTGCTCCTTGGTCAAGAGATACAGGACAACCTGTGAAACAACTTAGTTTGTATAATTTTATAAGAGAGTATACACCTATATATATACGTAATTATTTGAACCAATTGGCAGAATAGTTTAATCGTCAATTGGTTGTCGCCCCTGTTTGTCATTCTGGATCTATCCCGAGTACCCCCGAGGGGCTTAACAGGCTCAGAGTAGGGGAACAAAAGGCTTGAACCTTTTGTTAACAGCCCCCCATTCCGTCTTTGCGAGGTTTATCCCGAGCACCTCCGAGGGAGGCAGTTAGAAACTTAACCAAAAACGAAAGACGTAATGATAAAGAATGAGGTACTCCTAGTATGTCATTCCGGACTTGATCCGGAATCTCGCTTTTACGACTCCCGTTACACGGGTTAGGTTAGAGATTATGAAACAAGTTCAGGTTAACAATTTTGGTGAAAAGGAATGAGGATTGGCGTATTATAAGATATACAATTTTTTGATAATTTAATACTTTATATGGAGGTATAATGAATTTTAAAAGAGTAATTTTTAATTTTACAATTCTTCTTTCTATTATTTTTGCTTATGAAGTTTTTGGGCAGACAACAGTTCCAAATATATTGCCTCAAAAACTTGCTCCTTCTACAGGTATTCGTAATACTGTGCCTATTGCTCCTGTATCTAATGCTCTCCCAACTAAAGGAGAAGAAGTATTACTCAAATCACCTCTATCTGAGGATATTTCTCTACCACTCGCAGAAGAAGTAAAAGAGTATTCTGCGTTCCAAAAATACCTTCTTGATAAAACAAGTACCTCTATATCTCGAGAGGTTGAACATTTTGGTTACAACTTTTTTACTGTTCCCCCAGAGACATTTACACCAGTACAATCTGTGCCGGTTAATAACGCTTATGTAATTGGTCCCGGTGATGAAATAAGGATTAATATATGGGGTATGGTAGAAGGGGTCTGGAACCTTGAGGTTGATAGAGATGGTAATATAACAATGCCTTCAATAGGTACTGTTAGCGTGGTAGGGCTTACCTATGGAAACTTAGAATCGTTTTTAAAGAAAGAAATCTCAAAATTTTATAGAGAGTTTCAATTAAATGTTAGTTTGGGGCAACTTAGAAGTATACCTGTTTATCTTGTTGGGAACGTTAAAAAACCTGGTAATTATACGGTCTCTTCTCTATCAACCTTAGTCAACGCTCTTTTTGTCTCTGGAGGCCCTTCTATTACCGGCACTATGAGGGATATTCATCTTAAAAGAGAGGGTAAAACCATAACAAGTTTTGATATGTATGAATTTCTTCTCAAAGGAGACAAATCAAAAGATATAAAACTTCAACCTGAAGATGTTATATTTGTCCCTTCTGTTGGTCCACTTGTTGCTATTATTGGAAATGTTGTTAACCCGGCAATATACGAAATACGCGAAGACTCCACTATCTCTGACCTTGTATCAATGGCTGGCGGGGTTAGTGCTACAGGGTATATTAAAAGGGTGCAAGTAGAAAGAATATCACAGAACGAATCAAAAATTGTTGTTGATAGTAATCTATCAGATCTGGATAGCAGCAAAGATAACATAAAACTTATCAATGGAGATGTAGTAATAATATATTCTATTTCAGAAAGGTTGACCAACGCTATTACTTTAAAAGGTAATGTTGTTAGACCAGGTATTTATCAATGGCGTGAAGGTATTAGAGTAAGTGATATTCTTGTTGACGTAGAGAAAGACCTTCTTCCTGAGACAAACCTTGATTATGGTATGATAGAAAGAGTAAGAATCCCATCTTATGAGAGAGAACTTATATTTTTTAATCCGAAAAATGCTATTTTAAATAAAGATAAAGAAGAAGACAAACTTCTAAAACCTTATGATACAATAGAAATATATTCAAAGTGGCAGTACGAAGAACAACCTAAAGTAAAAATTGTTGGGGCTGTCCCTTCACCTGGAGATTATATTTACAGAGAAGAAATGAAAGTATCTGATTTAATAAAACTTGCTGGTGGATTAAGAAAATATGCCTACAAACAAGAAGCCGAACTTGCAAGAGCTGTGCCAAACTCAACTGGAGTAGAAAACTTTAGGTACTACATAAACCTTGATAAAGTAATGGAGAACGATCCTGCCCACAACCTTACCCTTCTTTATGACGACTATCTCTTTATAAGGTCGATTCCTGACTGGCAATTATACCAAACAGTATCTATAGGTGGAGAAGTGAGATTTCCCGGCAGTTACACTATAAAGAAAGGTGAGACGATAACTTCTATTATTGCAAGAGCAGGTGGGTTGACTGAGGACGCTTATATAAGAGGAGCTGTTTTTACCAGAGAAGAGATACGTCAGACTCAGCGAAAGCAGATGGATAAGATGATTAACCAACTTGAGTTGGAACTTCTTTCTCCGATTAGCACACTTGGAACTTTGACTTCTACTGATATATCCAAACAGGAAGACGAACTAATAAAAAAACAGGCACTTGTAGAAAAACTTAAAACAATTGAACCAGACGGCAGGATTGTCATCTCTCTTGCTACCAAACCTGGTGAAAAGATGTATGATATGGAGTTGGAAGATGGGGATTCTTTAACCATACCAAAAAATCCTGGCGTAGTTAGTATAATGGGAGCTGTTTATAATCCTACAACATTTGTTTATGGAGAGAAAATGCCTTATAGCAAGTATTTAAAAATGGCTGGTGGTTTTACTCCTGCTGCAAATAAAAGAGAATTATATATAATTAAAGTTGATGGAACTATTGTTAAGCCAGGTATGGGTTATATACTTGAACCGGGAGATGCTATAGTTGCTCCTGAGAAGATAGAGATAGTTTCTGTCCGTCGAGAAATGAGAGATATAATAGATATTATGTATAAAGCGGCTATGGTAGTGGCAGTTACTACAAAAATTTTCTAATTTTGTGTTTTTTTGTCCTCTACCCTTATTCCGTCTTTGCGAAGGAATGTTTTTTACGACTGCGGCAATCTTGTTGTAAGCGGAAAGGAATGGAAGGAAACAAAAAAAGTTCACTTAAATTTAACAAATTGAGGGAGCAAAAAAATGAAAGAAGAAGTAACCCTTCTGGATTACTGGCGAACAATCTGGAAATACAAATTGCTTATTATAGGTATTATGGTCGTTCTGGTAATAGCAGCTTTTATTTATACCTCAAGGAAGCCCGATGTTTATAGAGCAACCGCAAGCATACTTCCTTCTACCGGTGCAGGCGAAGGCTACTCCTATCGTTCAATGGCATATTACGGGGGTATGAGCAGTAGCGATATATTTACATCTTTCTTAAAGAGTAGAACATTAAGAGAGGAAGTTAGGAAAGAACTGATACAAATCTCAGAAACAGATAAAGAAGTTTTTGTACCAGTTCCAGAGATAGGTCTTTCTGACGAAAATATCATAAAAATAAGTATTACAGACGCTAACCCAGAAAGAGCAGCCGTGATAGCCAACCTATATGTTACTAATCTTGACAAATTTTATGCTACATTTAGCAAAAAGGATGCAGGCCATAAAAGGCAGTTTATTGAAAAACGTCTTGAAGAGGTAGAAAAATCCCTCAGAACAGCAGAGATGCGTCTTGAATCTTATAATGTAAGGCACGGACTTTCTGGAAGCAGAGACTCTTCCACTATGGCATCAGCAAGTAGTTTGGAGAGCCAGCTTATAGCCAAAAAATTTGAATTGGATTCAAAACTACAATATACAACATCAAATAATCCGGAAGTAATAAGGTTAAAAAGAGAGATATCTGAGTTAGAAAAAACTGTTGCTAAAATACCGTCTATGGAAACTGAAAAGGCAGAACTTATGAGAGATTTAAGGCAACAGGAAAACTTGTACAGGGTTTTAACTGAGCAGTTTGAACAGATTAAAGTAGAGGAAGTAAGAGACCTTCCAACTGTGCAAGTGCTGGACTGGGCTGTCGTTCCAAAGGTGAAAGATGGACCAAACATCAAAAGAAATATATTTATTGCTACTTTTTTATCGTTCTTTTTAGGGATATTCCTTGCTTTTCTGCTTGATTACGTTGCTACACAGAGAAAAGTTTTATATGAAAAAAAAGCATAACATTTTTTTCTCCCTCCACCCCCTATTCAACCTTTGCCTCTGTTTGTCATTGCGAAGGCTTGTCTGCCGAAGCCAACCTACGCTAAAATACAAGCTTCGGTAGGTATACCTTGGCGTAGGATGAGGGGTGCAGTTAGCAGGCTAAGGAAAAATGAAAGGCGTAACGATAAAAGATGAGACTCCCCCTTATATGTCATTCCGGACTTGATCCGGAATCTCTCATCGAGAGGGGCTTTTAAAGGAAAACCTAA
This sequence comes from bacterium, assembly GCA_023230585.1. Taxonomy (NCBI): domain Bacteria; species bacterium. The sequence goes on along the minus strand of JALNXB010000009.1, from coordinate 35,258 downwards.
TGAAATACTCTGAAATCAAAAGAAGCATAGATATCTTTGTTTCATCAATGGGGCTGGTAATTATGTCACCTGTTATGATTCTTATAGGTGTTGCGGTAAAATTAGAATCAGAAGGACCTGTAATATATAAACAAGAGCGCCTTGGGTTAAACGGAAAGGTCTTTAATATGTATAAATTCCGTTCAATGTATCTTGGTTCAGAACAGAAAGGTGTCTATGAGACAAAGGGAGATAAAAGGGTCACAAGTACAGGTAAAATTATAAGAAAAACAGGCCTTGATGAACTTCCTCAATTTATAAATATTATTAAAGGTGATATGTCTATGATAGGTCCTCGCCCTGTCTTAACCTACCACCCCTGGCCTTTTGAGGAGTATTCTATTGAACAACGTAAACGTTTTAATGTAAGACCTGGTGTTACCGGATGGGCACAGGTCAATGGTAGGAAAGATGTAGAATGGCATAAAAGAATAGAGTACGATATTGAGTATGCAGATAAAATATCACTCCAGTTTGATATAAAGATTCTGTTAAAATCTGTTTTAAAAGTAGCAGCTATGAAAGATAATTTGAATATTAAAGAGACGGTAACCAAAAAAACAAATGCTTAAACTTATATATATAACAAACCAAGAAGAGATTGCAATAATAGCAGAAAACAATGGTGTTGATTTAATTTTTATTGACCTTGAAATAAAAGGTAAAGAGAAAAGACAGAAGGGTAGAGATACAGTTATTTCAAAACACCATTTTGAGGATATAATAAAAATCAAGAAAGTTCTTACCAGTTCCAAGTTGATTGTTAGAGTTAATCCTATAAACATATCTTCAAAGAGAGAAATTGATAAAGTTATAAATAATGGGGCAGATATTATTATGCTACCTTACTTTAAAACAGTTGAAGAAGTAGAAACTTTCCTTGAATATGTAGATAAAAGAATTAAAACCTGTCTTCTTGTTGAAACTGCTTCTGCAGTAGAAAAGATAGACGAAATAGTTGAATTAGAAGGTATAGACTCAATCTATATTGGGTTAAATGATCTACATTTAAGTTATAGAATGAAATTTTTATTTGAACCTCTTGCTAACGGAACAGTAGAAAAATTATGTAGCAAATTTAAATCAAAAGGAATTCCTTATGGGTTTGGGGGAGTAGCCTCCCTTGGTAAAGGATTTTTGCCAGCAGAAAAGATAATACCTGAACATTATCGGCTCGGTTCAAGTATGGTGATATTGTCAAGAAGTTTTTGTAATACAGGTGTGATAACTGATTTAAATGAGATTGAAAATTTATTTAAAATAGAACTCAAACGTTTCAGAGAATATGAGGCAGAGATACAAAAAAGAGATGATAAGTTTTTTGAAAAGAACCGTATAGAGTTGGTTAAAAAAGTGGAAGAAATAATTTCTAACATAAAATAACAGTACTTTTGCCCCTGTTTGTCATTCCGGATTTATCCCGAGTACTCCCGAGGGACTTGATCTGGCATCTCTCATCAGGGGGGTGTTTTATCTTTGCGAGGTATCTCTCGCCGAAGGCGAAAAGGGAAACACTCCCTCCGATTTCTCCCTCTACCCTATGGGGAGAGGGTTGGGGTGAGGGGGGTATTTATGTTTTTAATTACAACATAAAAAAACAATACTATGAACATACTACTTACAAGCGCTTTTAAATATACAGAAGAACAACTAAACAAAATTAACTCCCTCGGTTTTAATATAACTTCTGTTTCAGACGAGCGTATTCCGCTTAAAATAGATGTATCCTTAATAGATATTGTAGTCTGTAACCAACTTTTTCTATACAATGACATCTCCAAATTCAAGAACCTCAAATTTATACAACTTACAAGCGTTGGCTTGGAAAGAGTGCCTCTTGAATATACAAAAAAACATAATATACTTGTGTTAAATGCTGGAAAAACCTATGCTATACCTATTTCTGAATGGGTAATTCTTAAAATTTTGGAGATTTACAAGTCAAGCAGAAAGTTTTTTGAACAACAGAATAGTAAAATATGGGAGAAAGATAGAACACTTCTGGAACTAACTGATAAAAAGGTTCTTATAGCAGGTTTCGGAAATATCGGACAAGAGATAGCCAGACGGCTTAAACCTTTTGGAGTTTATATAGTTGCTATGGATAAGAGAAAACTTAAGCCAGAAGAAGAAAATCTTGTTGACAAAGTTTGCACGCCTGTTGAAATAGATAATATTCTTAAATCAATAGATATTCTTATTTTAACTCTTCCTTTCACAGCAGAAACTCGAAACATTATAAATAGAGACCGAATTTTTGATATGAAAAAAGGCAGTATAATAGTAAACCCCGCAAGAGGAAAACTTCTTGACGAAAAAGCCCTTTTAGAAGCACTTGATGCTGGCATTATATATGGGGCTGCTCTTGATGTATTTCAAAAAGAACCATTACCTCAAGAAAGTCCCCTTTGGAATATGAAAAATGTTATAATAACCCCTCACAACTCTTTTGTTTCTGATATGATAAACAAAAGGTTGTTTGAACTAATATATTTAAATCTTAAAAGAGAGATTATAAAACACGGTTATGGCAAAAATAGGTGAATAAAGAGAAAAAGGTAGAGATTTATATTTTGGTCCCCCATTCCGACTTTGCGAGTGTTTCGTAACGTGGCACTCTCGCCGAAGGCGGAAAAGGGTGAGGGGGAGTTAGCAGGTTGAGGGAAAAAGTAAAACGTAACGATAAAACAGGATACTCCCCTTGCCAGTCATTCCGGACTTGATCCGGAATCTCTCATCGGGGTCTTTTGTCTGTTTGCGAGTGATGAAGGTTGTTACCTCGGCGTTTTTGTGTAGGGCCGACCTTCGTCTTGGTCAAGTATAATAAAAGGATAATAAATGAAAAAAAATAAAATAAAAGAAATCCTGGATAATCACCCACATTACAGAGAAACATTATTCTGTAGAGGTTATCTTATAACTAATAGCAAAGTTAACCTATCCTCATATCCTTTTTATGACCAATGGAAGAAGTGTCCCTTTGGTAGTTTAAATAATGATTTTGAATTAAATATATTCTGCCATAAATGGCAAAACTGCTATATATACGAAAAAAACGGATTAAAAATCTCTCTCATAGGGCACGCTTACAACCCTTTTGATATGAAGCATAAAGAAGAAGAAATCCTTAAAGATTGTTTAATGGCTTATACTCAGAGTTTGGAAGCATTTTTTGACAAGATAAGCGAGCTAACCGGCATTCATCTAATTATCTTGAATGATAACGGAAAATTAATTGCTGTTCAAGATTGTTCAGGTAGGCAGGCGTGCTGTTATGGTTTACTTAAAAAAGATGTTTATATTACTTCACATCCTCAATTGGTTGCTGATATATGCAACTTAGATATGGACCCTTTTATTAAAAAACTAACAGGTAAATGGTTCTACAAATACAGTAATAACCATCTGCCTGGGAACTTAACTCCTTACAAAGAATTAAAAAATCTTGGTCCAAATATTTATCTTGAATATAAAGAATCATTTAATATTAACAGGTTTTTCCCTGTAAAACCACATCCTGAACTTAAACCTGAAGAATATGAAAAGACTGTTGACTCAATAATATCCTTGCTAAATAAGAATATACAATTGTGTGTACAGAGATGGAAAAAAACAGCCATTTCCTTAACAGGTGGAGTGGATAGTAAAACAACACTTGCCTGTGCTAACGGGCTTTATGATAAATTAAAATGCTTTACTTTTCATAGCAAACCATCAGAAGTTATAGATGCAAATGCTGCCTACATAATATGTAAAGAACTCGGTATTGACCACAAAATATATCCTATTCAGAATAACAATTTAGAGGTAAAAGATTATTCTTTATTAAAGCAAGTAATCACTCATAATTTGTCATATAGTAGCATACTTAAAGAAAATGAAGTTAGAAAATATATATATTTTTACAGAAAAGAGGATTTTGATGTAGAACTTAAATCTAATGTATCGGAAATAGGGAGAGTGTCCCGGGAACAGAGGGGTGGTGTTATTTTTCCTGATATTTTGACCCCCCGACATTTCAGCGTTCTTCAGGCAAAATACGTTTTTTCACCTTTCTTGATGCGCAAAGCAGACAATTGTTATGCAAATTACCTCAAAGAGATAAATCTTGATATGCCTTTATATAATTATAAACATATAGATCTTCATTTTTGGGAAATCTACTCAACTTTCTGGGGTTCTACTGTAATAGTCGGACAGAATATCTTCAGACGTACAGTTACGATGCCATTTAACAACAGAAAATTGATAGATATGTTCCTCTGGTTCCCGAAAGAATATAGGAAAAGTGATATGTTACATAAAGAAATTACCAAACGTGCAAATAGTTTAATAAGTACACTTGAGATAAACATACGTAGCCCATATTTGAGCAATAAGCGTATTTTACTGGAAAAACTCTATTATAAATACACCTTTTTATTTTACAGAAAAAAATGAAAAAGATAATACGAATTTATAGAATATGTAGAAATAGTTATAAGACTCTCTATAAATTTAATAAGAAGGAAAAAGTATTTGGGAAGGGTCTATGCTTTTACTTTTGGTATGATCTGATATGGAGTATTTCCCGTTTTGGCTGTACACCAGACGAATATTTGCGTTTTGAGTTTTATAAAAAGAGTCATTCGGAGAGGGACAAGTTTCTTACAGCCAGAAGGGTAGATGGAATAGTAAAAAATTTTAATACCAAAAATCATACTGGTGAGTATTTTGATAAAGGAGAAATATATAAAATATTTTCAGAATTTATCAGCCGTAAATGGCTTGATACAAGAAAATCTGGTTATGAAGAATTCCGCAGATTTATTATTCAGGAGAAAGAGGTTTTTTTTAAACCTTCAATTGGCGCAGAAGGAGTAAATATTTCTAAATATTCTTATAAAGAAGGAGATGATTTAAAAGGCATATATACACAGATTAAAGGATTTCTTATTGAAGAGGTTATAAAACAGAATAAGGTGATGGAGTTACTTCACCCTTCTTCTGTTAACACTATCCGAGTAGTTGCTTTTTTGAGTAAAGGAGAGGTCGAAATAATCGGTTGTTATGTGAGAATGGGCATATCTAACCTGTCGGTTGATAACATATCACTCGGAGGAATGGTAGCTGCTGTAGATATAAAAACTGGGGTAGTATATACACCAGGGATTACAAAAAATCTTGAAAAATATCTAATACATCCCTTAACAGGAGTTCAGATAATAGGATTTAAAATCCCTAATTGGGAGAATGTTATAAAGACAGTAAAAAAAGCTCATTTATTAATGTCTAATTGCAGATATTTGGGTTGGGATATTGCAATTCTTGGCGAAGGAGTTGAATTGGTAGAAGTTAATTGGAGAAGTGGTATTTCGTTTCAAATGACTAATCAACGAGGGCTTTATGAACCAATTTGTAAAATCTTAAAAAATGAAAGGAAAAATTAAAATACTAAGATGAAAAAGGTAATACGAGCATGCAGGAATAGTTATAAGTCTCTCTCTAAATTTAACCAAGAAATAAAGACATTTAGAAAGGGTATGTATCTCTATTTTTGGTGTGATTTAATATGGAGTATTATCCGTTTTGGTTGCAGGCCTGGTGAATATTTACGCTTTGAGTTTTATAAAAAGAGTAACTGGGAAAAAAATAAGTTTTTAACCAGAAGAAGATGGAATGGAATAGTAAAGAGATTTAATGCTAAAAATTATACTGATGGACCTTTTGATAAAGGAGAAATATATAAAATATTTTCAGAATTTATCAGCCGTAAATGGCTTGATACAAAAAAATCTTATTATGAAGAATTCCGCAGATTTATTATTCAGGAGAAAGAGGTTATTTTTAAACCTTCAATTGGCGCAGAAGGAGTAGATATTTCTAAATATTCTTACAAAGAAGGAGACGATTTAGAAGGCATATATGCTCAGATGAAAGGATTTCTTATTGAAGAGGTTATAAAGCAGAATAGGGCAATGGAGTCACTTAACCCTTCTTCTGTTAACACTATCCGAGTAGTTGCTTTTTTGAGTAAAGAAGAGGTTGAAATAATCGGTTGTTATGTGAGAGTGGGCATATCTAACCTGCCGGTTGATAATATATCACTCGGAGGAATGGTAGCTACTGTAGATATAAAAACGGGAGTAGTATATACACCAGGAGTAACCAAAAGAATTGAGGAGCATCTTATACACCCCTTAACAGGAGTTCAGATAATAGGATTTAAGATTCCTAATTGGGAGAATGTTATAAAGACAGTAAAAAAAGCTCATTTATTAATGCCTAATTACAGGTATTTGGGTTGGGATATTGCAATTCTTGACGAAGGAGTTGAATTGGTAGAAGTCAATTGGAAAAGCGGTATTTCGTTTCAAATGACTAATCAAAAAGGACTTTACGAACCAATCTATAAAATCTTAAAAAGTGAAAGGAAAAATAAAATATAAAATGAAAAAAATCTTGATTATTGGTCCTACCACCCATACTATAGTAAATTTTAGAGGTGATTTGATTAAGGAGATGACATCGAGAGGTCATCAGGTTGTTGCTATTGGACCAGAGAAAGGATTTGAAGAAGAAATAAAAAGTTTTGGTGCTCGTTTTATACACCTTCCTATGCAGAAAACCAGCGTTGGTATTTTGCATGACTTAACTTATATGAAAAATTTATTAAAAATTTTTAAAATAGAAAAACCAGATGTTTTATTTAGTTATGCTATAAAACCGGTTATATACGGTTCCATTTCTGCAAAACTTGCAAGTGTAAAAGAAAGGTATTCTATGATTACAGGGTTAGGGTATGTTTTTACTACAAAAAACTTTAAAACAAAGATTTTAACGCTTATAGTAGGTCTTCTTTATAGATTAGGTTTTGCCTGCTCTCATAAGGTTATTTTTCAAAATGAAGATGATATGAATGATTTTTTACAGGCAGGATATGTTTCAAAAAATAAGACCTCACTTGTGAACGGTTCGGGGGTCAATATGAACAAGTTCACACCGACACCTTTACCTAAAACACTTACATTTTTAATGATAGCCAGAGTGTTGAGAAATAAAGGAGTGGTGGAATACCTTGAAGCTGCAAGAAAACTAAAAAATAAATATCCAGATATAAAATTTGTTCTACTTGGTGCTATTGAAAAATTACAGGATTCGTTAAAATATGATGATATAAGACCATACATAGATGATACAAGTATAGAATATTACAAAGAAACAAGAGATGTAAGACCCTATCTTGCACAATCTTCTGTTTTTGTTTTACCATCTTACAGAGAAGGTACTCCAAGAACAGTTCTTGAAGCAATGGCTTGCGGAAGACCAGTAATTACGACAAATGTTCCCGGTTGCCGTCAGACGGTAGTTAATGGTATCAATGGTTTTCTTGTACCTGTAAAAGATATTAATGCGCTTGCAGAAAAGATGGAATGGTTTATCAACAACTCTGAAAAAATAAAAGAGATGGGAGAGGCAAGTTATAATATATGTAAAGAAAAATATGATGTAGAAAAAGTAAACAAAGAAATGTTGAAACTCCTTAACCTAATCTAAAATGAAAAAAGTACTCATAACAGCAACAGTTCAAAGCCATATAGCTCAGTTTCATAAGCCTTTGATAGATATTCTACATAAACACGGATATGAAGTTCACGTAGCAGCGAGGGATAATCTGGGAGAAAAGAACGGCTTAAAACTTGATTCTCCTGATAAGATTTACAATATTCCGTTTGACCGTTCCCCATTTAGCAAAAAAAATATAGACGCCTATAAACAACTTAAAAAGATAATTGCTGAAAATAGATATGATATAATTCACTGCAATACCCCTATGGGCGGAGTCCTTACACGTCTTGCGGCAAGAGTGGTCAGGAAAAAAGGCGTTAAAGTGTTTTATACAGCCCACGGGTTCCATTTTTATAAAGGTGCACCTATTATAAATTGGCTTCTATATTATCCAGTAGAGAAGTACCTTGCTCGACATACTGATAAAATAATTACTATAACAGAGGAAGATTATTTAATGGCTTCCAGAAAACTAAATACCAAAATTTTTCGTATACACGGGGTAGGTGTTGACCCGTTAAGATATTTTCCTGTCTCTGAAGAAGATAAAGAGATGATGAGGCAGGATAGGGGATACTCACAAAAATATTTTATTATTCTTTGCACAGGAGAACTTAATAAAAACAAAAACCAATCAACAGTAATAAAAGCGGTTGCAGAAGTTATAAAGACCAACTTTGATGTTAAGTTGTTACTTGCTGGCAATGGTCCTATGGAAAAAGAGTTAAAAGAATTAGTTAAAGAACTTGGAATTGATAAAAATGTAGAATTTCTTGGATACAGAACAGATCTTGATAAATACGTTAAAATATCTGATATAGTGGTCTCTGCAAGTTTTCGTGAAGGACTTGGCTTGAATATTATAGAAGCAATGCTTTGTGGTAAGCCTGTTGTTTCTTCCATAAATAGAGGACATAAAGAACTTGTAAAAGAGGGTAAGACAGGTTTTCTACTCTTTACAAAGGATATTTTGGGTTTTGCAGATAGAATACTTACTTTAAAAAAAGATGCTGATCTTGCCAAAAAAATGGGAGAATTAGGTGAAAAATCTGTTGAGTTATATGTTTTTGATAATGTAAAAAGAGAACTTGAGTTAATATACAACTTTAAATAAAGAAAGAGCCCCTCCCATTCCGTCTTTGCCCTCTACCCTTGGGGTCTTGTCCCATAGTATTTGTGAGGGGAATTGCCACGCCAAAACACGGCTCGCAATGACAAACAAGGCGGAAAAGGAAGGAGGGGAGGGAAAGCAGGTAAAAAGAAAGCGTGAAGAACAAAGATGCAAGAGAATATAATTAGCACCACTAATATTATATTTATGTTATAATACTCTCTATTATGGATAACAATTTAACTCAAAATGAAACAGTAATTAAGCCGGGGTGGCTTGATAAACAATATTGGATAGATATTTGGAATTATAGAGAACTCTTCTATTTCCTTGCTTTGAGAGATATAAAAGTAAGGTATAAACAGACCGTTATTGGTATTGCTTGGGTTATTATACAACCTTTGCTTTCAATGGTTATATTTTCTGTTATTTTTGGAAAAATTGCAAACTTACCTTCCGAAACAGGTGTTCCCTACCCTATAATGGTATATGCAGCCCTTTTACCCTGGCAGTTTTTTTCTCAATCATTAAGTGCTGCCAGTAACTCTGTTGTAGGCAATGTTAGTTTGATATCAAAAATATATATGCCTCGTTTAATTATACCTGCAAGTAAAGTTGTTGTTGGTTTTGTAGACTTTCTTGTCTCTTTTGTTATTCTGTTGGTGTTAATGCTTTTTTACAGGTTTACTCCTTCGGCAAGAATATTCTTATTACCAGTATTTCTCTTTATTGCATTTGTAGCTGCTTACGGGTTTAGTTTGTTTTTTGCTGCCTTAAACGTAAAGTATAGGGATTTTAGGCACGCTATCCCTTTTGTGGTTCAATTGGGGCTATATATCTCACCGGTAGGGTTTTCAAGTAGTGTTATAGCCAAAAAATGGCCCCATTTACGGTTTATATACTCATTAAATCCTATGGTGGGTGTAATAGATGGTTTTAGGTGGGCGATACTTGGTGGTGAGGTAAAACTTTATATGCCAGGGTTTATTGCATCTATTATATTAATAGGAGCAATGTTTGTTGGCGGGTTATTCTATTTTAGGAAGACAGAAAAGACCTTTGCTGATTTTATTTAACAGGTGTTTTTCCCTGTTATCCTGAGCGCCCCTGCTTTTGCCTTCTACCCTTAGGGGATAGGAGAGAGGCAGAACTTGATTCAGGATCTCGTATTTGAACAAACGTAGGAGAAAAAAACGAGATTCCAAATCGGAGTCCAAAATTACATAAGGATTTTTTTAACACTATAAAAAATGGAAATTATACAGATTTTTGATTTAGGAAAAAGATATTATATTACTCACGGTTTGGGGAAATTTAGAAATTATACAAATTTTCGCGAAACTGTGACTGAGAAAGTGAAAACTCTTTTTAGACGTTCTTCAATGTCTGCTTCTCTTCAGAAAAAAGAGGAGATTTGGGCTTTGAGAAATGTTACCTTTGATGTAAAGCAGGGTGAAAAAATTGGAATAATAGGTAAAAATGGTTCTGGAAAAACAACTCTCTTTAAAATTCTTAGCCGTATAACTGAACCTACAGAAGGTTCTGCAAGAATAAAAGGGAGGATCTCAAGTTTGTTGGAGGTGGGAACTGGGTTTCATCTTGAACTTACAGGAAGAGAAAACATTTATATGAACGGGGCTATCTTGGGTATGAAAAAAGTCGAGATAGATAAAAAATTTGATGAGATAGTTGACTTTTCTGGTGTAGAAAAGTTTCTTGATACTCCTGTTAAACGGTACTCGAGCGGCATGAACGTTCGACTGGCTTTTGCAGTAGCGGCTCATCTTGAGCCAGAAATACTTCTTGTTGACGAAGTTCTTGCAGTTGGGGATGCTGAATTTCAAAAAAAATGCCTGGGTAAGATGGATTCAGTTAGCAAAGAAGAGGGACGAACTATTATGTTTGTAAGTCATAACCTTGCGGCTATACGTCAATTATGTGCAAAAACAGTTCTTATAGAAAAAGGTAATATTAAAGCAATAGGGGAAACAGGTGAGGTTATAAATAAATATCTTTCAGAAGTAGACGCTCAGCATTGTTACGTAGATCTGACCGATTATCCCCGAAGCGGGTCGGGCGAATTTCGTTTTGAATATGCTCAAATAGAAGATTCTACTGGTGAACCAAACTCCAAGTTTTCACTTGGGGACGATTTTTCTATAGTTTTTTCTATAACTCCTAAAAAGGGGATTGAACGGCCTGTTAGAATAACTATTTCCATACGAACCTCAGAAGGAACTCCTGTAACCAATATGATAAATACTGATTCAAAATATGAAACAGGAGTTGTAAATGGAAAGACAACTTTTGCTGTTTCTCTTAAAGATATAAGGTTCTACCCTGACACCTATTATATCTCCCTTAAAATACAGGATCGCTCTACGGTTAGGCAGTATGACAATGTGGCTGATTGTTTGAGTTTTGATATTGTTGACGGCGGGGTTATGACCTCAAGGCGGTTACCTAAAGGACAAGGGATTGTTTTCTTAACTCCAGAATGGCACAAAAGAGAACTGAAATAATAAAAATGCCTAAAGTTACAGTAATAACTCCCGTATATAACGGAGAGAAATACCTTGATGAAGCTATCCAGAGTATATTAAACCAAACATTTAGTGATTTTGAATATATTGTAATTAATGACTGCTCAACTGACAAGACCGGAGAAATATTAAAAAAATATCTTAAAGAAGATGCAAGGGTAAAGTTACTTCAAAACGAAACAAATAAGGGTGTTTGTTTTTCTTTAAATAGAGGTTTAAGAGAGGCAAAAGGAGAGTACGTAGCAATAATGGATAGTGACGATATTAGTTTGCCTCAACGCCTTGAAAAACAGGTCTCTTTTATGGATTCTCATCCAGAAATAGGTGTTTGTGGAAGTTGGCTTGAGTTTTTTGGAAATAAAATTTATGTATGGAAAACAATACCTCAGCATAACGATATATTTGTTGGACTACTCTTTGGAAGTATGTTCGGACATCCGACTGTTATTATGCGTAAATCTGTTCTGTTGGATTTAAAAGCACTTTACAGTGAAGAGCATAGGGCAGCGGGGGACTATAATTTCTGGGTACGCCTTGGGATATGCTGTGTAAGATTTGCCAATATTCAAGAAGTATTATTAAATTATAGATTTCATAGTGCAAATATTAGTACCACAAAGAGAAACCTTCAGAAAGAGAATGCTCAAAACTCTTTAATTATTTTGTTAAAGAAACTTGGAGTTGAACCTACCACCGAGGAGTTAAGATTGCACTCCTTATTAAAAAAAGGAATTGCTGTTAGTAGAAGTGAGGTTAAGGATGTTTCTCTTTGGCTAAATAAACTTGTAGAAGCAAATAAGAATTCTAAACTTTGTTCAGAATCCGCTTTATCTATTCTTCTTGCTAAAAGGTGGTTCTCCTTATGTTATAGGTCTAGCCGTAGAGTGCCCCTTATTTTTACCATTTATTTTTCAAATAAGATCTCAAAGAGTATAAGAATATCCCCAAAACAGAAAGTAAAGTTTTTTATTAAGAGTATTCTGCCTTAATTCTTTCTACCCCCTCCATGCTGTTATCCTGAACTTGTTTCAGGCTCTCTTCTTTTAACTGCCGTTTTTTGGCATTGCGAGCCGTATTGTGGCGTGGCAACCCTCGTTGTTATCATTATTATGCTCACCCCCATTCCTTTTTCGCCTACGGCGGGATTGCCGCAGTCGTAAAACCCATTCCTTCGCAAAGACGGAATGGGGGAGTAGTAAAAACGAGATTTCGGATCAAGGCCGGAATGATAAGACAGGGACATATTTAATTGCTTACAAGGGGATATTACCTTTTAACTTTATAATATAACCAGAGCAACCTGTAGAGTTTTAATTTCGAGAGTATTATAATAATCTGTTTCCCTGTTGGTAACCCCTTATTTATAAGAGGAGTATGCTTTAAGGATTCTTTAATCATAGGAAGGTTTAATATTCTTCTTATTTCTTTGAAAGAAGCGCTTTTTACATTATCTTTCGCAAACATATTTGTTAATAACATAGGGAGAAAAGTCTCTGCTATCCTTTTATAGAATCCTATTGAGTAATTTTCAAAGATACCATACTCTTTATAGAATTGAACCATCTTCTCGTGTTGTAATTGTAAACTCTTTTCAAGGTGCGGTTTATATCTGCTTCTTGTGATACTTGTAGGGGAAGCCCTGTAAAAATAGAAGGCCTCTTTTAAGGCAATAATACGGTTTGCGTTATAAAAATAGAAAAAATTAAAGAGTATTTCTGTCCCTATCCGTATATCCTCATCAAAAAAATAATTTTGTTTCAATATCATATCATTCTTATATAGGTTTCGTACAGCAAAGAAAGAGAACTTATTCTTATATATTCCCTCTATCATTTTGATCTTATCTTCTTTTGAAAAGATAACATTATATCTGAAAAGCGGGTAATGGGTTGAAATAATATTTAAATTTTCATCACAAGTATGGTATCCGCTTGTTACAATATCTGCATTATGTTCCTTTGCTGTATTGTACATTTTCTTATACATATCTTTTGAAATAGCATCGTCAGAATCAACAAATCCTATATATTCTCCTTTTGAGACCTTAATGCCTTTATTCCTTGCAGTATTGGGTCCTCTATTATCCTGATTGATTATTTTTATACGAGGGTCTTTAAACGCATATTCCTTAATGATATTAGGGCTTCTATCAGTAGAACCATCGTTAATTAAAATAATCTCTATCTCTTTTAATTCTTGGTTTATAAGGGAATTAAGGCACTCGCTAATATATTTTTCATTATTATATACTGGCACTATAATACTAACATAAGGACTTGTCTGTTTTGTGTCCATTTTAATTTATTATAAGTTTAATTGCTTTTTTAAGTTTGCTTTTCAATTTTGAGTAAAAGGAGAATACTTTTAAGAATATCCATATAAGTAATGGGTGTTTCAAAAGATAACATAACTGAAGAAACCTGCTTAAACTTCCTTTTTTTAAATTTTCCTTCTTAATGCCCTCTTTTTTGTGGTAATCCATTATTTTTCTTATTTTTTTTATCTGTTCGATAGTAGTGTAAGGGGTTTCTTTTTTGATGACATTGGATAGAACCGAGTAGAACCACCTTGGGTATAAGTTTATATACCTTTCTTCTATAATTGTAGGCAATATTCCTATCTCAGCAAAGGCTTTTCGGAAAGATTTATGCATCTCAAGGGATTTTTGTAACTCAAAAGATGGGTAATATCTGCTATATAATTGTCCCATTATAGAACTGTTTCTCCGTATCACAAAATATCCATACTCTTTTGATAAGACAATCTTTTTACAAAGGGTATAGTACTGGAAGTTAAATAGAGAGTCCTCTCCTGGTTGTATATCAGGTGTAAATTTTAAGGTTTTAGCTAAAGATGTTCTGTATAACTTATTTGTTGTAACATCAAGCAAATTTTTCTTACGAAATTCAAAAAAGTTTTCCGAAAACTTCTTTCTATCCATTAGGGCTTCTTCCTCTGGAATATAGATTGTAGTACGTTTGCCTACTATTCGAACTTGACCGAAGATAACTACATCTGCTACTGGGTATTTTTTGTAGTATTCAAGCATTTTTCCAATATACTCTTTTGAAACATAGTCATCGCTATCAACAAAAGTTAAAAATTCCCCTTTCGCTACTTTCATTCCACTGTTTCTTGCCCCCGCAACCCCTTTGTTTTCATGATATATAACTTTTATTCTTTTATCTTTTTTAGCATATTCATCACATATTTTACCGCTATTATCGGTTGAGCCGTCGTTGACAAGAATAATCTCAATCTCTTTTAATGTCTGTTCCACAAGAGAATCAAGGCATTTTCTTAGATATGCTTCAGTATTGTAGATTGGCACAATTATACTAATTATAGGGTTTGTCATTTTTTAATTCTTTTAAATTGTCTTCTGGTGAGGTTTTTAATAGAGATAATATACATCCAAAAGAAAGAGAGTATAGGAACTCTGTACTTATATTTTTTTGCTGCTTCTAGTAATTCAGTTGTAATTACTAAATTTGTTCTCCACCCCTTGTTTCTTATTCTTCCCCAAAAAAAAGTTTTATTTTTATAAAAGATATCTATATCAAACACATCTTTGTAACCCGGAAGACATCCAATTATATCTAACGCTGCCATAGTTCTAATACATTTATGACATAAAGAACAATTAACTTTACCACTCTTCTCCTCTTCTGGTTTAACACAAACATTAAGGTGTTTTTGAAAAATCTTTTTTTTATGGAGTTTTTCAACTTTTTGAAATCTTGAAATCTCTCCTCCAAAAGAGATCATTTCAAAACCTTCTGTTTTTAGAGCGCTTCCAATGAGTAGTTCGTAATACGATGAATTAAGGAATTTCATCTCAAAATCACTTGTCATAAATGTAGATGAGTAATAAAAAAATTTTATAAGTTTCTGTAATGCAAGGGCGCAGGAGATATTATAAAAAGTATGTATCTGAACATAGTAAAAAGGAAAAAACTTCATAAGGTTTGAATTTACCCATATTAGAGGCAATTCAAGTTTTTTACATACCGGTTGAACATATTTCATATATTGAAAAAACTCTTTTTCTGATATCTTTGTATCGTCACCATAAGCACCGGCATTAAAGAGAACTAAGTGGGTTAACCTCATAGTTTCTGGTATATCGTTACCATTATTTGATAAAACTGTATAAAAAGAGTCAACTCCACAGGAGATAGGGGTAACCACTCCATTTATAATTTTATGGTCTTTATTAACTGTTTTTTCAGGATAAATTACGATGTTGCCTAATTCCGGGTTCATCTTTATTAATTCAGGCATTAAAATTTTGGTTATCCCATAAAGGAATCTTTCGGATATTGGTGGTTTAATATATATATCAGAATGGTTTTTCATAGCCCAAAGGAGTATTCCCATTAAGAAGGCGTCTCCGTTTTCTTCGCAGAGGTATTTGCCGTCTTTTTCTTCTGTTTCAAAAAACATCTTGTCAGGGGTATTGTTAATATATATATTTGAACTTATACGAACTCTGCCATTGATTACCTCTTTTTTAATAGTATCTATTTTGATAGCCATTATACTTTTTCCTTTATATGCTCTGGCGTGCAGGCTATAAGAAGTGGCTTAAAACAATCATTAAAATATCTTACCGGGATTTTTCTTGTATCTATCTTTAAGAGAGTGTCTATATATTCTGTTATTCTGTCAATTTCAAACTTTTCCACCATTTTGATATGATGAAAATTTTTAAGCCATTCTTTATGAACCCCGGAAATCTTTCCGTTGGTATTATCTATTACCACACAGGGAGTATTTGTTATTGCACAGAATATCATACAGTGGAGACGGTCCGTAAGAACAACCTTTTTACTTTTTAAAAGGTCCCAAAATTTAGATAGGGTTTCTTCTGTGTTTTCTGGTTTGCAATCCTCAAGGGTTATATTAACGGTATCTGTAAAAGTAACGTCTTTATATTTTTTTATAATAATATTCCCTATCTCTTCTTCCTGTTTGCTTGAGATTTTCTTTTCTTTATCGTTTCTTAAACAGCATAAAACGCCCTTTCTTTCCAACTCAGGAGCAACTTTGTTAAGATAAAGCACTATATCAGGAACTATATCAACATAACTGTTTTTGAAGGTTCTCTTCATTTTATCAAGGGATTTTCTTTCCCTTGTAAAGATATGAAGATTTTTATGTCTGTTATAAATTTTTGAGGTCTTCTTCAACCTTCCTCTTCCAAAAGGTGTTTCTGAAAAAGCCATTGTTTGAGGAAAAGAAACAATTCTGTTTAGCGGAAAGTTTCTTATTACAAACTGTCTTGCATCTTCAAGCGAGGTATATATATCGTCCATATTACCACCACCTAATATAGTGATAATATCTTCTTTAGTGCTAATATATTTCATTGTTTTCATCAGAGAATACGTTTTAGTGCTTGGGATAGTAATAATCTCATATTCTGAGAAATTGTCTTTAAGAAAACGTTCCTGAGAATAAGTTATTGCCATATCTCCAAGGTTCTGGTAGTAACCAGCAAGGAATACAAAGATTTTTTTCCTATTCTTATACTTTCCGTATTCTTCCAAATATAAGGGCTGGATGAGAGCAAGTATCTCTGCCTTAATTTTATTTGGTATAAACTTTTTTATTTTTTTAATAAGTTTGCTTAACATTTTTAAAATATTTGTGTAAAAAGGGCCTAAAAATTTTATACTTTAATATAAAGAAAAAGAGAGATTCTTTAATATTCTTAGGTTTAAAACAGGTCAACATATTAATAGTTTTTGAATCCTGCAAAATATTATCTATATACTTGTTTTTTTCTCTCTTACTCAACTCATCTGTATTGATAATCGATTTTAAACTTGACTTCATACTGGTAAATACCGAACGGCTGTAAAACTTATCTATATTTTTTTTATCAAATCCCCATTCTTCAAGAAAGTTTTTCTTTGCCTCAGAACTTTTAACCTTTAACTCAAAAACATTATGGTAAAACTTTGTTCCAAGAGTTGTTTTAGGTCTTTGAATATAATGTGTAAGAGGAGTTTCTATAATAGCAATACTTTCTAATGTAGAGAGAAGAGAAGCGTTAAACAAAAGGTCTTCTCCTAATGAAATATTTTTATCAAATTTAAAACTCCCTTTTTTTATTATTTCTGACTTATATAATTTGTTCCAAATATACCCAAAAATTTGCCAGAAATTCTCATTTGTATGTAAAGGCAATACATCTTTTTTTGTATATACACCAGTATTATCAGCAACTATCTTTGTAAATAAGAGTTTTTCATTGTAATCAAGAAAGTCAGCATAGTAACCCCAAATAAGAATATCTGCTTCTTCTTTTATTATAACAGAGAGGGCTATTTCAAGTGTTTCAATCTCCCAGTAGTCGTCGCTGTCAAGAAAGGTTATATACTCTCCTGTAGATTCTTTTATCCCACGATTCCTTGAGTCAGATACTCCTCCACTATTTTTGTTGATTACTCTTACTCTGTTATCTTGCTTAGCAAACAAGTTACATATATTTTTCGAGTTGTCTGTTGAACCATCATTTATAAGGAGTATCTCAAGATTACGGTATGTTTGATTAATAATACTTGTAACGCATTTTTTTAGATATTTCTCAGAATTATATATTGGTACAATTACCGAGATTAAGGGTCTCATTATCTTAACACCTCATCAAACATATCTTCTACCTCTTTAACACTCTTGTCTGTATCAAAGAAGGTTGCTCTCTCAGATGCTTTCTTCTTGTAACCTTCTACTTTTTTTGGTGATTTAATAAGTTCTTTTAAACCCTGATATAATGCTTCCTGACTATTTTCTACTATCATTCCGTATTCGTTATTACTTCCAAGCACCTCTTCCGCTCCCGATACCCTTGTAGATATAACAGGCACTCCAAGAATAATTGCTTCGGATATAACAGTACTTAACCCTTCAGAAAAAGAAGAGCAGACAAAAAGGTCTGCCTTTTTAAGATATGGATAGGGGTTTACCTTAAATCCCAAAAGGGTTATCTTTTCCGAAAGGTTATTTTCATTTATAAAATCTTGTAGTTTTTTCTCCTCACTTCCTTTGCCGAGTATATAGAGTTTAAACTCAAACCCTTCATCAAAAAGTTTTTTACATATACTTAAGAGTCGTGAGTACCCTTTTACTCTTGTTAAACTACCTATTGAGATAATATTTAAGATATTTTTAGAAAAGAGTCCTTCTTCTATTGATTCCTTAGATAATCTGTTAATCTCTCTGGTATTGTTGGTATTATACTTAACAACCACCTTATCTTTTAACCCATATATATCAATGAAGGAATTACTAACTGTGTTTGATACCCCAACTATTCTGTCATATAAGTTAAAGGTTTTTATAACCTCTTCTTTTGAGAAAAAGAAACGTCTTATACTTGAACGTCTCATATCTGTATGTAACCAGGCAATCTTTTTTACATTTTTATTTGGGCATCCTGCAATTATTTTTGTAGGAGCTCCGTGCAGATAGGCAACCATTAAGTCATAACCAGTATCTTTTATTAAGAGTTTAAATAGTATTTTTGAAGGTATCAGTTTAAATAAAAGAGAGATACCTTTGAAGGATTTCCAACCTGACTCTATAAGTTTTATATTTTTATTTAAAAACTCCTTATTTACGCCTGCCTTGAAGATTGTCTGGATATGAATATCATACTTCTTTAAGTTCATATTATTTACAAGATTAACAAGAACTCTCTCTGCTCCACCACCACCAAGAGAATGTAGTAAAAATAAAACTTTTTTCTTTATATCCATTCTTATATATTAAAATTCTTTTCTGGTAATTGTAAAAAATTACCTAATTTAAAGTCGTATTCTGCTGGTTTGAATTTGCCAAATCCACTCTCAGGAAAAAAGGTTATTTCACCAAATATTATCGTTGTACCAACATTATACAAATCCACTCTGGCAAAAGGATAGCCAATAGATAACGCTTCTGCTATTTTCAACATTTTTGGGAGGTTAGCAGGCGATTCTATGGCTTTATTTGCTGAATTTTGGAAATTATACATAAAAGGTAATCGTTTCCACTCCGTATCATACATATCTCTTTTATGCTTGATAAACCTATCTATATCAATTTGAATCAATTTTGGTTTGCCATTAAAACAGAAGAACTTGTAGTCCATAAGGTTTTGATTTTCGATTCCTTCAATATATTTCTCGCATATTATTTGAGGTTTAATATCTTTATAAACCCATTCTCTTCCATAATAATAAAGATTTTGTTTGAGCCAACTTTTCATAACAAGTTTCCACCCAAGCCAGTCGTAAGTATTTTTGTCCTTACATATTATATTCCACCCTGAGCCGTGGGTTGCTTTGAGGACAAACTTATCAGGCAGTTTCTTAAAATCAATATCTGAAGGGTTTTCGTAAACGCCATATAAAGTGTTTAATAACCCCCCATAACCTTTTTCTTTAACATATTCTCTTACTGCATACTTATCAGCACATATAACCATTCTTTCGTCTCTGTAATAGATTTTTAGCCATTGGAGTTTTTCGTTAAAGAGCCGTGGGTTTTCAAGGTTGAGCTCCCTGCTAAAAGAATTTTTATATATAATGCTTACATATTCCTTATCGGTATATCTATTCATCTTTTGTGAAAAGATGATTCTCTTTTTCTCATTAATTAAAAAGGATGTATAAGGGTTCTTCTTTAAAAATTGTCCCTTATCTCTCCATTTTTTTATTAAAGAAACACTTTTTTTAACCATAAATCAAACTCCTATCTTGAAAATATCCATTTAAAATGGTATAAATTGGGTGTTTTACTCACCTCAATATACCAGAATATAATATATAAACCAAGTATTAAAATTTTCAGTAATATTGCTGATTTTTTATCAAAACACTCAAGTAACCTTGGAATAGCCAGAGAAGAGAAAATTCCTGTATAACTGGCTATTCTCATAAGGTAAGCACTATTCATTGTTCCTACCCGCAGAATAGCATTAATGAGAAGCATATTAATATAAAAATTTGATT
This sequence comes from bacterium, assembly GCA_023230585.1. Taxonomy (NCBI): domain Bacteria; species bacterium. The sequence goes on along the minus strand of JALNXB010000009.1, from coordinate 15,015 downwards.
CAGTATCTTTCCCATAAACCCTTCTTACCATATAGTATATAGCCAAAGGCGCCCAGGATATAGCCACTCTTAAGATATTTACCCTTTTTGTCATATATGGGTTAGTTGAAATCATCTGTTTATCAAGTATAATTGCTGAAACTTTGAATAGAATATCATAAGAAGAAATCATAATTATCCCAATAGCAACAAGAAGAAACCATTGTTTGTAATCAACCTTTCGCCTGACAATAAAATATACAGGTAACATAACCAGAGCGCTCGTGTGGCACAAAGAGGCAAGGAAGACAACTATTGCGTACTTCCAGAACTTTCTTTCAATTATAAAGCCACTTCCGGCAAATATTACTGCCATAGCCATATATTGTCTTATGCCGTTAAAAGAGCCGTGCCAGGAACCTATAAATATAAAGAGAAGAATACTATATAAAAATGTTTTGCTTGTTCGGGCAATATGAAAAACGCAAAGCCCAATAGTAACCAGAGATACCAGAAAAAACATTGTAGCAGAGTCGTCGTATGTATATCTTGATATGATAGAAATAGTTCTAATTCCAAAAGAGCCAATGTTTGATAATTTCAATCTAAAGAGTTCATTTATTGGAACCCTTGAGTATGACCAGTATAAGCTGGCATATTGCCAATAATCAGTTCCAACTCTCCACCTTAGACCTGCAACAAGGAAAAGCCCAAGAAAAGATAAGAATATAAAAAAAGAGCTAAGGGGAATTTTATCAAAAAGGTTGGGAGATAAAGTTTTGTCCTTAACTTCAACTCTTTTTGCTTCCTGAGAAAATAGGGCAGTTATTGCTACCCATAAGATCGTTAGATAATAAACTCTCATCCTACTTGCCTTTTTTTTCCGTATTCTTTTTATTAAACCTTCTGTTATACTTTCTGTTATGATAAAAATACATAAGTTTGCCCGGTGTTAAACCTGCAAGTATTGGCTTAAAGGCAAAAAGGTAATATTTTAGCGGGTAATTTAATAGTTTATAACCGTAGAATCTTGTTTGCACTTCGTAAATTCTTGATATCAATGTTCTTTTTTTATGGTCTGAAATACTCTCCCGTACTAAATATAGCGGTTCTTGTAGATTGTATCCTTTATACCCCTTGGCAAAAAACCTAAACCATAAGTCGTAATCCTGTCCTCTTTGGGTTCTTGGTAAAACAGTGTATCCTTTTAAGGTGTCAAATACCTCTTTTCTTATCATAATTGTTGCGTGGTAAAAAAAAGAGCCAAACCTTAAATCATACTTGTTTGGTATTGGCTTGACTATTCTGGGAGTCCTTTTTCCATCCTCATCAAAAGGTATCATACCTGTACCTACTAAAGAATACCCGGGGTTTGAATTTAAAAAATCAACCTGTTTTTTGAGTCGTTCAGGAAGAGAAATATCATCTCCATCCATTCTGGCTATAAAAGTTCCTGTTGCAACCTCAAGACACCTGTTTAAAGAGTAAGCAAGTTTTTTGTTTGTATCGTTCTTTAAGAGTATAAATTTGTCTGGATGTTTTTTCTTGTAGGATTCAAGGATTTGCCAAGTGTTATCTGTTGAAGCATCATTACAAATAACAAACTCCCAGTTGGTATAGGTCTGGTTTAGGATAGATTCTATACATTCATTGAGGGTATTTTGGCTGTTTCGTACCCCCATTATAATAGATACTTTCGGTTCGTTTATCATATAGTTTTTGTTTTTTAAAAGTGTTGATATTTCAATTATTCTACATTTTATATTTTTATAGGTCAATTATACGAATTGTAGTATAAAAAAATAGGCGAAATTATTATATTCTTTTATCTACCCCCATTTCTTTTCCGCCTTCGGCGAGATTGCCACGCTCCCTTCAGTCGTTCGCAAAGACGGAATGGGGGAAAAGATGAGAGATTTCCCTGCGTGTCATTCCGGACTTGATCCGGAATCTCGTTTTTACTCCCGCTTCATAGATGACAAAGAGGGGCGTTCAGGATAGTAAAGTGGGCGGATGGAAGTAAAAAAATGGCAGATATTCCTTCGCAATGACAAACAAAAGACCTAATAATAAAATTGCCGTTTTACTAAAATGGTTATACAATATTAAGATATTAAATAACAGGACTGAACATAATATGAAAAATTTATATAATCCCTCAAGCAATAAAAGATTTATATTCTTCTTCTTTCTGGATATTCTTATAATAATCCTTTCGTTATACTCTTCTTTTTTTATACGTTTTTCCTACCAACTTCGCACTGAATATTTTAGTGCAAGACGTTACATAATAATGATTAATTACGCTCTTCCAATTTTTCTTATTATAAAATTATCAATTTTTGGCCTATTCCATTTATATAGAATTACTTGGCGGTATGTGGGAGTACGTGACCTTGTGAATTTAGCCAGAGCAGTTTTAGTTGCACAATTAATCTTAATGTTTATTATTCTAATAATGGTTGGCGTAAAACCGTTTTGTCTTATACGTTCTACTTGTTTTATTGGTTTTCCTCGAAGTATATTTATTATTGATGGGTTTGTTTCTTTTGTTCTACTGGCAGGAGTTAGAATATCAAAAAGAGTCTTTCTGGAGGTTCTTGGCAAAGGTGGGTACAAGAAAGGGTTAACAACTATAATTATAGGAGCTGGCAATATAGGAGAAACACTGGTTAGAGATATGATAAGAAAAAAGTTTGTTGACTACTACCCTGTTGCCTTTCTTGATGATGATAAAGAAAAGGCGGGCTCTTATATCCACGGAGTTCAAGTTATTGGAGAGATAGATAAATTAAAAGAGATGGTAAAAAAACTTAAAGCGGAAGCTGTTATAATAGCTATTCCATCTCTTAACTATAAAAAATTAAGAACAATTTATGATATGGCAAGGCATAGTGGCGTAAAAACAATAAAAGTTGTTCCAAGTATGTATGTCCAGCACGCTCCTCAAATTAGTATAAGAGAGTTTAGAGATATTAGTATAGAAGACCTTATAGGGCGTCAAGACGTAAAAGTTGATTATGAACAGATAGGGGAATTTATAAAAGGAAAGACGGTTCTTGTGACAGGCGCGGGCGGTTCTATCGGTTCAGAGATAATTATGCAAGTATGTTCTTTATGTCCTAAAAAAATCATTCTTTTTGATATTGATGAAACAGAGTTACATAGTTTGGAGATGAAGATAAGTAGAAAATATAAAACAGAGAAACAATCTATTGAAGGAATCTCTTTTGTAGATATATTGAATAAGGTTTCTTTTGTTGTAGGAGATGTTAGGGATAGAGAACGGCTGGAAAAGATTTTTAAGAAGTTTTCGCCACAGATAGTTTTTCATTCGGCTGCTTATAAACACGTTCCTATGATGGAATATAACCCTGAAGAAGCAGTTAAGGTCAACATATTTGGAACATATAATCTTGCAAACGTTTCTGCAAATTACGGTGTTGAGAAATTTATAATGATTTCTACCGATAAAGTAGTTAGACCAACCAGTGTTATGGGGTTGACAAAAAGAATGGCTGAAGGTATCTGTATGGCATTTAATGGTGGTGAAACAGACGAAACAAAGAGTAAACGAACCGCTTTTATATCTGTACGATTTGGAAATGTGCTTGGTAGCAGAGGAAGTATTTTGCCTATCTTTCTTGAACAACTTAAGCAAGGAGGTCCTATAACTGTTACCCATAAAGATATGAAGAGATACTTTATGACTATTCCAGAAGCAGTAGCTCTGGTTCTACAAGCGTCTGTTATAGGTAAAGGGGGCGAGGTGATGGTTCTTGATATGGGAGAACCAGTAAAAATTGTTACATTGGCTGAAGAGTTGATAAATCTTCACGGGTTAAAACCTTATGAAGATATTAAGATAGAGTTTACAGGAATTAGGTCGGGAGAGAATTTTTTTGAAGAGATTCTTACTTCTAATGAGGTTGCTACAAGGCATAAAAAGATTTTTGTTGCAGGTAACAGCGGAAAGTGTTCTTTAATAGAAATAGAAGAGATTCTTAAAGGTTTAGGTGTTGCTCTTAAGGATGATTCTCTTTCTGACCTTGATATTAAAGAGATTATTTGTGAGTATGTGAAAACCTTAAATTGAATTCATCATTTTGCCTTTGCCCTTGTATGTCATTCCGGACTTGATCCGGAATCTCGTTTTTATTACCCCCCCCATTCCGTTTTTGCGAAGGAGTGAGTTTTACGACTGCGGCAATCTCGCCGAAGGCGAAAAAGGAATGGAGGAACAATAGTAATGATAAAGACGAAGGTTGCCACGCCACAAGACGGCTCGCAATGCCAAAAAACGGCAGTTAAAAGAAGAGATCCTGAAACAAGTTCATGATGACAAGTTGCGGCGAAAAAAGATCGAGGTAGAATTGTAAGAAAAAATAAATTTGACAAAATATTTTGATGTATGATAAAGTTATTAGGCAAAATTCAATTTAACTCATCAGAAAAGGTAACACAATTGCAATTTAGTGTTTATACTCACAAAAATTTTCTTGACAAAATAATGTAATATTGTATAATTACATCCATAATAAAATTTGAACTTTTAAAACTAAGGAGAACTAAGATGAGTAAAGTCAGTAGGCGTGTTTGTATGTTTGTTTGTGGATTATCAGTACTATTTATGTTTGCTTTTGTTTCTCACGCAAAAGAACTTAAAGTTGGCGTGGTTGATGTAGAACAGATATACTCTTCTTACGGAAAAGCAAAAGCATCCAGTGGCGAAATACAGACAAAAAAAGAAGCAAAACAGATAGAACTTGCAAAAAAACAGACAGACCTCCAGGTCTTGCTCGATGAATATAATAAGAAGAAAGATAAAATGAAAGAAGCAGAAAAACAAGATTATGAAAAGAGAGTAAGAGATTTAAGAACAGAAATAATTACATTTACAAGGTTGTCTAACGAAGTGCTTACAACTGAAAACAGACAACTTATACAGAAACACCTTAACGAGATAGCAGCGGCTATACAAGATTACGCAAAGAAGAATGGGTTTGATATGATAGTTGACAAAAAATCTCTACCATTTTTTTCTGATGCGTTAAACCTAACAGCCGATATTATAAAAACATTAAATAGATAGACCCATAAACCGAATAACAGGAGGTAATCAATGGGAGCGAAAAGCAAGCTAATTGGCTTTATTGCTTTTACTTTTTTTGTTTCATCAACTTTTCTTTTAGCTAATTCAGAGAAGGTTTATACTGGATTGACTGACCAACCACAACTTGAAGTAACGCCTATGCCAGAAATAATAAAACCTGAAAGGCCTGAGTTAAAACTTGAGGCGAGCAAAAAGGTAAAAGTTGATAAATTTCTTATAAGCGGTAATGTCAATATAAGCACAGACGAGTTGCTTGCTTCCATTAACAAATATAAAGGAAAAGAATTATCAGTCCCTCAACTTCTTGAACTTGCAGATATTCTTACAAGGAAATATTGGGAGAAAGGGTATGTAACTTCTTTTGCATATATACCTGTCCAGAAAATGGAGAGGGGTATTCTTGAAATAGAAGTTGTTGAAGGTAGACCCGGTAAAATCTATGTTCAAAATAACCGATATTACACTACAAAATTTATTGGTAACCATCTTTCCTATATATTAGATACAGAACTTCTTGATAGCAGAGATCTTGAAAGAGGTCTTTTACTCCTTAACGATTATCCTAAACTAAACGTAAAGGCCACCCTTACCAAAGGCGACCTACCTGGAACTACAGATATACTTCTTGATACATACGAACCCTGCTACCCAATGAACTTCGGTTTATTTTTTAATAATTTCGGTTCAAGATATACAGGTCAAAACAGGGCAGGATTTTCTTGGGATTGGGCTAACCTAACAAAACACGGGGATATACTTTCATTAATGATGTTGACCAACCCTGGAGATATAGACCAGTTGTTATATTGGAAACTTGGATATTCTGTGCCTATAGGTTATAACGGAACAAAACTTGATTTTGCTTATTCAAGGATGGACTATGAGATAGGTAAAGAGCTTTCTATTTTGGGTATAGAAGGAAAATCAGAGATATTTGGTTTTGGGGTTAGTCATCCTTTAATTAGAGCAAGAGAAAAGAATTTACAGTGGTACGTAGATTTGAAAAAGAAAACATTTGAAAACTTTTTATTTGAAAAACTTTACAATACTTCAACTGACGAGTACGCAGTATTAGAAGCTGGATTAAAAGGAGATAGGGTTGTAGGAAGAAACCATACCTATATGACATTTAACACTACTACAAGTTTAGGTAAAATGTTTGGAGGTATGTCTGATATTGACTATACAAGCGGAAGTAGACCAGGTATTACAGATAGCAGTTGGATGAAATTTAATCTTGATTTAACAAATATAACAAAATTTGGTAATTGTCAACTTATAACAAAAGGTTCAGGGCAGGTCTCTACCGACTGTCTTCTTACAGGTGAACAGTTTGTTATAGGTGGTCCTGACTCTGTTAGAGGGTACCCTTCGGGAGAATTTCTTGGTGACCACGGGTATTTTGTTTCAGCAGAATTAAGGACACCTTTCTTACCCGGTAACAATATGCTTAATAAGTATGTCAACTGGGCGTTCTTTGTTGACCACGGAACAACCTATTATAAAAAAATATTGCCAGGTGAAGAAAAAGAGAGTTCTTTGACCGGTATGGGATTAGGGGTAAGAGTTTATATCCCTTGCCATTTCCATTTAAGGTTTGATGCTGCCTGGCCAAAAACAGATAACGCTTCAGACGGAAACGATAGAAGATACTGGTTACAAGCTGGACTTAACTTTTAATAGCCATAATACTATGAAAATAAAAAATATTTACACATTAAACCCCTTTACAGGAGGAACTATATGAACCGGAGCAAAATTGCGGCAAAGTTTTTATTATTGTTAGCGGCAGGAGGACTTCTATTCCCGATGCAAGCTTTGTCATTACCGACAGATCCGTCAGTGGTAGCTGGCAGTTCGTCATTTTCTCAAACCTCTGACCAGATGACTATTGAGCAGACAACAGATCGCTCTATTATCAACTGGGGAGGGTACTCAATCGGCTCCGGCGAAACGGTTAAATATATACAGCCTGGCGAGAGCTCTATCTCGCTGAACAGGGTTACAGGTGGTAACCCTTCAGAAATTTTAGGGCAACTCCTTGCTAACGGACAAATCTTCCTTATTAACCCTTCAGGTATTCTTTTTGGTGCAAACTCACAGGTTAACGTATCTGGTCTCCTTGCAACCACATTACAACTTTCTGACCAAGATTTTCTCTCCGGCAACTACTCCTTTACCCAAGACCAGCAAGCATCTCTGGCTTACGTCGTAAATAAAGGCACGATTATTGTCCAAGACAATGGTTACCTTGTTTTGGTCGCTCCTCTGGTCTCAAATGAAGGGCTAATTGTTGCGAATATGGGGAAAGTGGCTCTGGGTGGCGCTGAGAGTTTTACTGTCAACTTTGACGGGAGAGGGCTTGTCAACTTTGCAATAGGTGCACCAGCAGCAGGCGAACCAGGCACAGTTCTTATACCCACAGGGCAAGTAAGCGATATAGTTAAAGGGGTTGTTAGTTCTCCAGCGTTGGTTGAAGCCGGTTCAGTAGTAGAAGAGAACGGTATGACCTATCTTGGTAACGCCTCTGGCACAGTTATCAGTTCAGGAGAAATTAGAGCAGACGGCATTTCAGGTCAAGATGCCGGCAGCATTATAATAGATTCTAACCTTGTATCAGCCATAGTTCCGGGAGCAGTATTGAGCGCTTCTGGTGTAGGCGAAAACTCTTCAGGTGGCGAAATCCTTATACTTTCTGATATGGAAAGAGGGACAGCACTCCTTGCAGAAAACACAACAGTCGAAGCAAAAGGTGGAGACATCTCAGGCGATGGCGGGTTTATAGAACTTTCAGCTAACAGGTTCTATTTAGATGATTCAAATATAGACCTTACAGTAACCGATGGCAACCCTGGTACTTTTCTACTTGACCCATATAATATTACTATTGGCACTGAAAATGCAGGTGGAGATTGGACAGGTGGAATTTATGAGCCAACAGATTCTGGAAACACAATTTCAAATACAACAATAAATGATCTTCTTGCTACTACTGATGTAATCATTTCTACTGGTCTGGCTGGTTCTCCCGGTGGAGATGCTGGAAACATTTCAATAGAAAGTCGGATTGCCCCAGGAGGGAGTGTTAACGCTTTTTCTCTTACTCTTGAAGCCGCAAATGCCATAACATTTAATGGTGGTAGTATTTATTATGTAGTAGGTGATGATATTACCCTAAAGGCAGATACCATAAATGTACCTTCACGAGATCCTTACTCATCTCCTTGGCCTGATATGCCAGTGTTATCTTACTCAGATACTGGGCATCTTTATATATATACCAACACATTAAATTTAACTGTTGTTGAACCTGAAGGAAAAACATTTGGTGCTTATAACATACATATAAATCCTTTAACGCCTGGTAGAGATATTGTTTTGGGTTCAACTGGTTCAATTCCAAACGGTTCTTTGGATCTTTCTCAAGATTTCTTTGATAGTGTTTGGACAGGCAATTTAAGAAGTTTTTATATTGGTGATAATAAACACACTGGTGATATTCATATTACAGGAGATGTTCATATTGGAGCGGATAGATACCAATCTTGGGCAAATCCTACATATCTTGAAACTCAAGGTAGCATTTTAAGCCAAGGTGGTAGAATAACAGATGATTATATTCATTTTATAGCGGGTGGGGATATAGATGTGTTAACTGCTGTTGAACGTCTTGGAGCCATTTCCAGTGGTGGTGATATCACTATCGAAAATCTTGGTGCCCTTACTCTTGCAGGTGCTACCATAACGGGAGCTGTCGGTGATATTGACATAAGCACTACCAGCCCAATGACAGTTATCTCTGAAGTTTCCGGACCCGGCAATATCACACTTCAAGCAAATGACAATGGTGCTGATGCCGACCATTTAACTATTTCTGCCAACGTTAAAAGTACTGACGGTGGGCTGATAAGTTTAAATGCTGGTGCTAATATTATTCAGACAACAGGAGAGATAAGCACAACAGGCAATCTCTCTCTTTCGGCTGATTACGATGGAAGCGGTGTAGGAAAAATAGAGCAACAAGCAGGTGGTTCTATCTACGCGTTAGGTCTAGAGTTAACAGCTAGCGGTGATGTAGATATCAAGACCTCTGTTGTCAGCACATTAGCAGTTGACACAGATGGAGATGTAACTATTAGCAACGCCAAGTTAGGTGGTCTAACGGTAGGCACAGTTGGAGCAACCAGCGGAATAAGTGGTGCATCCCTTGCTTTAACAGAGACCTCAGGCGGTATAAATATTGATAAAGATATAGATGTTACAGGTAGTGCGAATATAGAAGCAACTCAGGGTGCAATTACATCTGCCGGGACAGCAACAACAGATATAACTGCTTCCGACCTTATTTTAAAGGCTTATGCAGGTATTGGTACTTCAGCCAACCCTATAGCCACATCAGTTAGTCAACTCGATGCTTTAAATACAAACATTGGTGGTATTTATGTTGAAAATACTGGTGTTTTGGAATTGGTTGGACTTAGAGCAGGAGCTACTCATTCAATAGAAAACAGAGCAGAAAACGGTGCTATAAATCTAACCAACACAGGTTCTATTACAGTAACTGATGAGATACAATCTAACAATGGTAATATCTCTTTAACTGCAAGCTCTCCCATACTTGTCAACTCTGATATTATTTCTGGTGGTGGTCATATTCAACTTGAAGCCAATAATAATGACGGGTATATTTGGATGGGTTCTGGTGTAACCATTGATTCTACAGGTACTACAAACGGAAATATACTTCTTCAAGCTGATGGAAAGGATAGTTCTGATAGAAGCATAGATATGACAATGGGTGGTTCTCATACTGACGCAGTTATAACAGCAGGGATAGGAGAAGTGTATATTAAGGGTATTTATGATATTATTCTTTCAAGTGTTACTGGTGGCGCTATTAATGTAGAAACTGTATCAGGCAATATTCTTGATGACGAAGTTGATACCACTTATCTTTCTGCTTCTACTTTTTATTTAAGTACTGGTGCTGGAGATATAGGAGCAACTGATGGTGATGCTGGTATAAGACCTGGCTTCCTTGATATAGATACAACAAATCTTGTGACTGGGGGGATTTCCCTTACAGGTGTTGATGGTAGCGATTTCTACCTAAATTTTCTTAACGGAGATTTCCGGTCAAATTATATTAGTCAAATTAACCCGAACGATGGTGGAGTTTCAATAAACTCTTTAACAATAGGCGTTTCTGACGGAAAAGACCTTATCCTTAATAGTGATATTTTTACTGATATACATTATGAACTCAACCTTCTTTCAACAGGTGGGTTAATAATAAATACTCTTATCACAACTAATTCTGATTTGGTTCAGCTTGCATCAGGTGGCGACTTGAATTTAGGAAATAGTGTAATCTTTAACAACTCTGATGGTACTCTTATTCTTTGGGCTGACTTTGACCAAGACGGTTCTGGAAAACTTACAAGTAGCGGGAGAATAAATCTTAATACAGTTGACAACTTAATACTTATAGCAAGTGAAGGTGTTTTGGTACAAACTGAGGGCGAATATAATCTTGCAGCATATAATGCAGGTGGCGAGATATTCGTTGATAATGTTGGTGATATAACAATTTTTGATGGTTCTGCATACGTTCCAGACCCAGTTATTGATGTTAATGGTATCAAAAACATATCAGGCGGGGATGTTAGAATCTCTGCTCATTCAAGTATAGATATCAACGCTCCAATAGAAACTTATGGCGGCGATCTTTACCTTACCGCTACTGAAGATATTACTCATACCGCAGTTGGTGATATAACAACTCAAGGCGGTAGTTATACAGCCCTATTTAACCAAGACCCGTTACTTACTGGTTCTTATACAATGGTTGACGGTACATTAATAGATGTTACTGATGCAAGCGTAACAACAGGTATTGTAACTATACAATCAACAGCTGGAGTAGGCGGAGATATAACAATTTCTCAAATTCTTGCTGATACCACAGATGGCGCAATAACCCTTTCTACATCAGGTGGGGCTATTGAAAAAGCATCTGGGAATACTGCCACTTACGAACTTGTTGCTAACCAATTATTACTTTATGGGGCAACAGGAATAGGTAATACTGACGTTTTACTGACAAATATCAATGATTTTGGTGCAATAAATACCGGTAGCGGTAATATAGATATCGAAAACACCGCTCCCGGATTAGCAGGTCTTACCATAATAGCAGCCGCACCCGGTATAGGTATTCAAAATACAGGTGGAGGTATAAATCTAACAGAAACAAACGGTGATATAAGTATAAATAACTCAGTAACAGCGTCTGGCGATATATCTCTCTTTGCAACTGATGCTTCTGCTAATATATCAAACCTTGCTGATATTACTTCTACCAGTGGAAACGTAACCCTTGAAGCAGGTAATGATATAAATATGGGTGCTAATATACTGGCTAATGATACTTTAACATTAACCTCTACTGGTTCTATTGTGCAGGGAGCAAACGGTAGAGCAACTGCACCTACTATGGTTCTTTCAGGTGTTGCAATAGGCACATCAGGTACCCCACTTCAAATTGATGCAGGAGACCTTACCGCAACAGCAACAGGTACTCCAGATGGAGATATTTATCTAAACGAACTTAACACAGTAAATCTTGTTGACGTTTCAACAACAGACGGGGTTATACAAGTAGAGTCAGGCACAGGAATAACCGCAACTTCTGTTTTTACAGGAAATGATAACAACATAATTCTTACTACCGCTACTGGCGATATAACTATTGTTGGTGTCAACGCAGGCACAGGCACCGCAACAATAACTGCTACAACTGGTAGTATTGGAGATATGGCAGGCACACTAACAGCCGGTGAAGCTCTCTTGACTGCTGACGGTAATATTATGGTAGGTACAAGTGTTAGCAGTTTGGCGTTGGCAGGTGGCGGATTTATACAAATTGGTAATGTTGGTGATTTGGAACTGACTAGCGTTACAAATACCGGTCTTTTGACTGCTATTCAAACAGACGGAGCTCTTCTTGTTAGTGGTGATATAGTTGCTCCTTTCTCAATTGTGGCACTTGGTGCATCTGGAAATATAACAGATGCTAATAGTGCAATGATTGGGGCTGAATCTCTTGGGATTTACTCTTTTGGAACTGAGGTTACTCTTGGGGATGTCCAAATAGATACTCTGACAGTTGATGCGTTTTTTGCAACAGTAGATATTACTACTACTGCGTCAAGTGGAACCCTTAATGTTGGTTCTGTTCTTGGAATGGACGGAATAACAGCCGATACCCTTACCTTAACAGAGACCGCTGGCAGTATTAATATATCTGCTCCAGTAGAAGTTACTAATGCGACGACCCTCTCTGCTGTGCAAGGTGGTATTACTGGAACAGCACTTATAACCGCAGATACTCTTTCTGCAACAGCATTAAATGAAATTAACCTAAAGACAAAAGTTAATCAACTTTCAGCAAGAACTGAAAACGATAACCTTATAATTGATAATATCGATGACTTAACCCTTGCTGACCTTGACGGATGGGGTTATGCAGTCCGAAATGTAGGTACTGGTTATATAGATATTTCTGTCAATTCTGATCTTATTATTGCTTCATCTATTTTAGGGGACAATATACGTCTTGCTGCAAAAACAGGTGCTATCCTTGATACAAACGATACAGACCCTGACATACGCGAACTTACTACAGGTGCAGGTAACCTGATACTTGAAGCGGCAGAAGGTATAGGTGTTCTCACAGGCGCAGCAACAAGCGACTATATAGAAACTGATGTTACCAATGTAGCAATCTTAAATACAACTGGCGATGTTCTTTTAGATGAAACTAGTGACCTTAATGTAGCAACTGTAACTATTGGTGCAAATACCCTCTCTGGTATAACAAATACAGGTGACATAAACCTTATTGTTGGTGGAGGGCTTATACAGACAAGCGCCAACGATATTGTGTCTAACGATGGGAATATTACAATAAACGCAGATTCTCTTACACAAAATCTCAGTAGTAGCATCAACGCGGGTACCGGAGATGTTGGGATTACAACAGTTGGAAATATATCACTTGATCTAATTTTGGGAGACACGGTTACCCTTACAGCAGGTGACTCAATAACTGATAATAATGATTTTGATATTAATATTATTGCTAAGAACCTTAGAATGAGTGCTGCTAACGGTATTGGAGCTCTTGATGCTATAGAAACAAAAGTAGATACACTTGAAGCAGTTAATACTGCAGACGGGGATATATGGGTGTACCAACTTTCTGGGGATATAGATGTAGTAAAGATTGCTCAGGAGGATACCAATAATACTGGAGACATAAAACTTGAAACACAACAAGGTACAATAAACGTATTGGCGTCTGGTGACGGAATAACAACAGAAGGCACAGGTGCCATATCTCTTATCTCTCATACAGGTCAAGACAGTAATATCAATATCAACAATGATATAGTCTCAGTAGATGGAAATATTTACTTTAATTCTGCTAATGCAATTAATGTAAATAATGGAACAGTAGAAACTACTGGTAATGGAAGAATTGATATTGAGGCATCGTCTATTATAACAATTGCAGATAATTCTACCATTCAAACTGTAGATAAGGGAATATCTATTGAGTCCTTTTATGAAAGTATTTTTGTAGATCGTTCTATAATTTCTTCAGGTGCTGAACTTGAAATAACTGCATCTCAAGAAGTGAATATTCTGGGCAGTTTTCTTACCTCTGTTGACGACTTTAAGGTAGAAGCAGGAAGTATTAAGATTGATATGGAAAGTTGGCTTTTTGCGGATGACGATATTGAACTTACTGCGAATTTGGGTAGCATTACAGGCGGTGGAAAATCAGATATTGAGTCGACTGGCGGTAATGTAACCTTAAAAACAACTTATACAAATAGTGGTAATATCGTTCTCGGCAACGAATCCGGATGGCTTGATGTTTATGCTTATGATGCTAACTCTATTCTTCTTGATTCCGCAAAAGATATAGTTGTTGACTATTTTTCTCACGTGGTAGGAGAGGAAGGCTCTGTTACTTTAAAAGCAGGTAACGATATAACCGTTCAAACAAGAAATTACAGTGAAAGATCAGGTATTTATTCAACCACAGGTACAATAACTCTTGATGCGAATGGATATATATCCCTTATTGGTGCTAGGGTTGTTGCAACAGATAATTATGATGATTTCGGGGATGTAGAAATTACAGCAGTCAAAAACATATTCACAGAAGCATTTGCAGGTGAATCTGGTACAGCAACTTATATTGGTGGAGCAAATGTAACTTTAACTACAACGGGAACAGGCGGAGAAATCCTTTTAAACAATGGTTACATTGATGCCTACGGAAACCTAACTATTGATTCACAGAATGATGTGGAGATTACAAATAATGCTATTTATGTTTATGACGGAAATGTAAATATAACCTCTAATAATAGTGGTGGAATATTCCTCGATAGAACATATATAACGACAGATAGAGATACTGATGATACAGGTGTTGGTAATATCACACTTGAAACTAAAATTTCCTCTTCAGCTCAGAAAGGAATGATTCTTATTTCCAGTTCTTCCTTGGAAGCTGCAGGCGACAATGGTAATATTAAAATCATCACTGATGATTCATTCCTTTACGCCACTCTTTCTACGATAAAGATAGCATCTGGCGGCTCAGCAACTCTTGAAGCAGCGGTTGTTACTCTGGAAGATGTGTTTATAGATGTTGGTGGTAATATATCAGTAACTGCCACAGAGGATGCTGTTTTCGGTGGGGGGTATCTTACTATTACAGGTACAGAGATTTTTAGACAGATGATGGGGCTTTCTGAGAACCTATCAGTAGGTGGCGATATAACCCTTTCTGCTGATTATGATGTTATTATCTCTGACGTAGTCGCATCCGCTGGTGGAAATGT
>JALNXB010000008.1 GCA_023230585.1 bacterium | reverse complement strand
ACTTGAAGAAGGGTTGGAAGGGAAAGTAAAACTAAAAACTAATATTCCTATTAAAGGTAGATGGAAGGTTATGGCAAGAGTAAGAGGTATGTCAGGGATAGAGCGAGAAAGTTATACTACTGGCTGGCAACCTCAAGGAGAAGTTGGAAAGGGAAGTTTTACAATTAAAATCGAGAATAAAACGGTAGGGAAACTACCAGTAGAAGGGTCTGAATGGAGATGGGTTGAGGTAGAGGGAAGACTTTTAATTACTAAAACAGGCAAAACTGAAATAGTCTTTTTAACCTCTGATACAGGCATAGCAATAGATAATATTCTTGTTACCAATGACTTGGATTTTACACCAACCAACCTTGACAACACTCCTACAGTTAAACCTTCAACACCTCAAAAAATTAAAATATCTGAAATAAAAGGGGAGGGCGAACCACTTGAGTGGAGAGGGTATACAATAGCGCCTCCTTATGTAAGAATTGAATGGGAACTTTCTACTGCTCCGCAAGGTATAAGGTATTACAATATATACCGAGGCGAAGATAAAGATTTTAAAGTAGGACCTGAAACTCTTATAGGAAGTGAGACTGATATAGTTTTTGCTGACCTGCAACTCAAAAAAGGGACAGAATACTATTACAAAGTAGTAGCAGTAGACAACTGGGATAACCGTTCTGATGTTTCGGAAGCGCTTATGGTAAAAATAGAATAATAAATTTGGCAAAATATGTTTTTAATAGGAGAAGAATTAATGAAAATAAAAAAATATCTAACCTTTAAAACAATAGTTATACTGGGTTTGTGCAGTTTGTTAAACTCATCAGTTTCTGCTTTAACCAAACCTATAGATTTTCCTTCAAAATGGAAACTTAACCTTGGCGCACCTTCGAATATTGAAAAAGAGGTTAAAATTCTTGATGATACAGGTTCTTACATCAAAGGTTCTTATGTTTTTGTAAGGGGGCATTTCAGAAGTGATCTGTTTTATGTGACGGATGGAGATGAGTTTGAAATCTCTTTTTATGCAAAAGACCCAGAAGAAAAAGATGTCTCTTGTCTGTTATACACCTACTCTCGCCAAGAAAGTGGTGTATTAAGATATAGCAAGACAATAAAAGGTTTTACTCAAAAAGCAGGTAAGGAATGGACAAATATATCTGGGGTTGTAAAAATACCTAAACCATCTGAAGATAAAAACTTAGTTGATGCGATAATTGTTGTAATGGCAAGTAACACAGGTGCGTACTTTGATTACCCTTTGATAGTCCATATAGAAACCAACAAATGGGACAATATTGAAACCGCACGCCACCAAGGAAGAGGTAAGTTAAAATTCAATTTGGGAGAATATAGTGAAGCTTTACAGGAGTATAATAAAGCGTTAAAGTTTGCGTTAACATCAAAAGATAAAGAACAAATTATGGCAAATATTGAAGAAACAAAGCAGGCTGAAAAGTTTGAAATGACAGATAAAAACAGAGAGAATATTTTTCCCAAAATAGACCTACTTGTAAAACAGAAAAAATATAAAGAAGCTCAAGCAGAATACGAAAAACTTAAAAAACGCTCAGATAATAGTGGTTACCTTAAAGAGATTATATTGTTTAATATAGCCGAACTGCAAACACTTACAAAAGATTATAAAAACGCTCATAAAACCTATGAAGAAATCTATTCTATCCCTAATTTAACCGTTTACTACCATATTTATGGGCTATTTAGGCAAGCAGAGTTATATATTTGGCAGAAAAATTACAATAAAGCAATACAATTGTATCAACAGATTATAAGTAAAGAAGGTGCCTTAGAGCACCATATACTCAAAGCCCGTCTTTACATAGGAGATACATACAGGGCGAGACGGCAGTATCGTAAAGCAACTGATATTTACACTACTCTTCTTAGAGAGCAGGAAACATCAGACTTTCCTAACGAAGGTTTTAGAGTAGACCTTATTGATAGGCTTGACTTGATAAAAGAACTGGCAGATGGCAAAGAAGAGAAGAGTTTAAGAGAGAAACGTGTTGAATGGGTAAACAGCCCGAAATATGCAATATATGTTTCATTAGAAGGTAACGATAATAACTCTGGTACAAAAGAAAAACCTTTCGCCTCTATAAAAAGGGCTCAGGAAGAAGTAAGAAAAATCAAGTCGAAAAGTATGCCTAAAGGTGGAATAGCAGTATATTTAAGGGGAGGAAAATATTTTATTACAGAGAGCATCTCTTTCGGCATAGAAGATTCCGGTACGGAAGATGCACCAGTAGTCTACAGAAACTACCCAGAAGAAGAGGTCCGTATTATAGGAGGCAAACAGATAACAAATTTTAAACCTCTTAATGACCCAAAGGTCTTAAACCGCCTACCAGAAGAATCAAAAGATAAAATATGGGTTGCTAACCTTAAAACTGCTGGAATAACAGATTACGGTAAACTCTTACCCAGAGGACTTTCCTATTCTTATCCACAATCAGGGGCTATGGAACTCTTTTTTAACACCAAACCAATGAATCTTGCCCGATGGCCCAAGGAAGGATGGGAAAAGGTTGCTGACCTCGTTACTCCAGAAGGTGATGGAAATATTAGACTTAATGCTTACCAGAAAGGTAGGTTTAAATATTCAGGTAATAGACCAGATAGATGGAAAGAAGAAAAAAACATTATGGTAGCAGGATATTTTTTATGGGAATGGGACAAAGGACATTATAATGTGAAATCAATAGATACAGATGAACGTATTGTGAATATGGATGAAGATACCAGATGGCACAAAAGTGTACTTGGCCGATTTGCGCCAGTAGTAAAAGACACCCCCTATTATTTTTATAATATCCTTTCCGAACTGTCAGTTCCTGGAGAGTTTTATATAGACAGAGATACAGGCAATCTCTACTTTTACCCGCCGGACAAAATCAAGGGTAGCGAAATGATTGTATCTACGCTCAACTCTAACATTGTCAATATTAAAGATACCTCAAACCTTCTTCTTTACGGGCTAACGCTGGAAGGTACATGGGATAACGCATTAGAAATGGTAGGCGGTAGAAACAACCTTATAGCTGGCTGCACCATACGGAACACAGGAGTTCTGGGAGTACGGATAAAAGACGGATGGACTCATGGTGTAGTTGGATGTGATATATATGATACCGGAGAGGGAGGAGTTAAACTAAACGGTGGGGATGTAGAAAAACTTATCCCAGGGGGTCATTATGTTGAGAATAACCATATATATAGGTTCAACAGGTTTAGTTTTGGGGGAGGAAAATTTGGAATTTCAATGCAATATGGAATAGGCAACAGAGCTTCGCACAATGTGGTGTACGATTCCCCTTACATTGGAATAGCATTCAGCGAAAATGACAATATTATTGAATATAACGAAGTTTACGATACTATGCACGAGGCTCAAGATGGAGGCGCCTTGTACAACCACAATGGGAAGGCATACTTACGAGGTAGAGGCAATGTAATGCGTTACAACTTTATCCATCACATAGCGCCTCATACTTCTCCTACTAGGTCAAGCCTTGTTGCAGGTATTACCATAGACGGAGTCAACGGAGCTATGACTATGGAAGGTAATATATTCTGTTGCAATAACCTTGGGATATTTTCGCACGGACCAGATACTCGCATTGAAAACAATTTCTTTATAAACAACTCAACTAGCATCCTTATGGGGAGAAGGTTACACCTTAGCCATACAGGGCTGCATAGACTTTTACCTACAGTTGAACAACTTTTTAAAGAAGTCAATTATAAGCAACCTCCCTGGGACTATAGGTATCCGCAAGCAGTAAGCATATTTGAAGATACGTTGCCTCTTGGAAAAACTGAAAATAACATAATAACAAGAAACATAAACGATAAAGGGTTTTTCCTGAATATACCCCTCTCTATTAATGCCAAAAGAAGTGTTATAAGTAACAATTGGGAACAGGGAGACCCATTGTTTATAGACTCCGACAATATGGATTTAGCGCTAAGAGTTGGTTCTCCAGTATTTGGAATGAATGGTATAGAACCGATACCTTTTGAGCGTATTGGGTTATACAAAGATTCATTACGTGCCAGTTGGCCTGTAGAAAAAGCTCCTGCAGGTAAATATTACAGACCAAAAGCAAGCCTAAACACGCTGGTACAACAGGATACAGATCCTATGACACGCAGATTTCCACCATTAAAAAGAATTAGCGAAGCTCGCGAATATCAAGTTAAAAAAAGAAGAGTTCCTATAACAATAGATGGCAACCTTGATAACTCTGAATGGCTACAACTTGACAAAAGTAAAGCCATGCTCATAGAAGAAAATCATATAACAGGCAAAATAAAGGAAGGGGCAAGAAGTTACGCATGGCTCTTGTTTGACGACAATTACCTTTATTTAGGAATAGAAAACTGCCCTGACCCATGGAAAGAAGGCCTTAAAAAAGAGTTACCTTCTTCTTTAAACGAAATAACTATAGAGGGAGTTTTTGGTAAAAATACACCCTGGTGGGAAAAAGATATGCCGATAGGTCCTCTTTACACATTTAGTGGACACTCAAACGGTAATTTTAAAATACACGACCTTTATGGTATGCCTTTAGAATCGGCAGAGTTAATTCAAAAAAACATAGAATATAAGACCAAAATAATAGACCCAAAAACCTATCATTGGACAGCAGAATGGAAGATACCATTTTCAGCTCTTTCTATCTCAGTTAAAGATATTAGTTCGCTAAAATTCAATATCGGAGGACCTAAGAGAGCAGATTGGATATGCTGGGTTGCAACTGGTGGTTCCTTATGGCGTGTGGATAACGCTGGCTCTATAAAGTTTGAGAAGTGATTCGTTTTTCTTAATTAGATTCACAAGTTGTTTGGGTTAAATTTGGACAATTCACTCAAAAAAATATATAATAAATAGTATAAGGAGCAATTGGAATACTTACATAAGGAGTTCTCTTAAAAAACAAAGTTATTAAGTTTTCAAGTTATGAACTCACGGAGTTAATAAGTTATGAAACACAATATTTTAAGCGGTATGCGCCCAACAGGACCTTTGCATATAGGACACCTTTTTGGAGCTCTTGCAAACTGGAAGAGGCTTCAGGAACAAGATTATAATTGTTTTTATATGATTGCCGACTATCATGCCTTAAGTACCGAATATTCAACTATGAAAAATATAAAATCTTATGTTGAAGAGGTGGCAATGGATTTCATATCTGCTGGGATTAACCCTGATAAGTCTACTATATTTGTGCAATCTATGATACCTGCACATACAGAATTACATCTAATTTTTTCTATGATTGTCCCAACACCATGGCTGGAGAGAAACCCTGTTTACAAGGAGCAGAAAAAAGAACTTATTGAGAAAGATATTAATACTTATGGATTTCTTGGATATCCTGTTTTACAAGCAGCAGATATATTAATATATAAAGCTGCTTATGTTCCTATAGGTAAAGACCAGTTACCTCATCTGGAACTAACAAGAGAGATAGCCGCAAGATTCAATTATATTTTTGGGGAGACTTTTCCAATCCCAGAGGCTCTTCTGACTAAAACCCCCAAAATCCCTGGAACAGATAACAGAAAAATGAGTAAATCGTATGGTAATGCTATCTTTTTAAAGGATTCTCCAGAGGTTATAAGAGAAAAAACAAGTAAGATGTTCACAGACCCTAAACGAGTATATAGGAAAGATCCAGGACACCCAGAAACTTGCCCGGTATTTGATTATCACAAACTTTTTAATGATGAAAAGAGGGTAGGGGAGATAAAAGAAGAATGTATAAACGCCATAATTGGATGCGCTGATTGTAAAAAGGAGTTGGGTGAACTGTTGCCGATATACCTTAAAGAAATAAGAGAAAAAAGAAATGAGCTTGAAAAGAATAAGGAGTTGTTGTGGCAAATACTACGTACAGGCACTGAAAAAGCCAGAAGTCTTGCTAATAAAACCATTGAAGAGGTAAAAACAAAAACAGGATTAAAATATGGATAAAATCATTGAATCTGCTGTAAGGGAAAGTATTAAGAAGATTTCACCCTATGTTCCGGGCAAACCAATAGAAGAGTTGCAGAGGGATTCTGGTATAGAGGCATCAAAAATTATAAAACTTGCTTCAAATGAGAACCCTCTTGAAATATCTCCAAAAGTTAAAGACGCCATAATAAGGTATATTGATAATATATCAAGATATCCTGAAGGTTCTGGATATTACTTAAAAAACAAACTTTCAGAGTATTTAGATGTGGCGCCTGAAAAGATTATATTAGGAAGTGGCTCCAGTGAAATTATTTCGATGGCTATGGAAACATTTTTAAATCCAGGCGAAGAGGTGCTATTTCCAGCGCCATCTTTTCTTATATATAAAATACTTGCACATAAAACAGATGCAAAAATAGTTGAAATTCCTCTCAACGATGATTTTTCTTATGATTTAAATAGGTTTTATAGTAAAATAACAGATAATACAAAGATAATCATATTGTGTAACCCAAACAATCCATCTGGTACAATTATATATAAAGAGCAACTTGAAGAGTTTTTTAAAAAACTTCCTGAAAATATAATTGTTATATGTGATGAGGCATATATAGAGTATGTTGAGGATAAGAATTTTGGACACTCTTTTCCCTACATTGAAGAAAAGAACATCTTAATTGCAAGAACATTTTCAAAAATCTATGGTTTAGCAGGGTTAAGAATGGGTTACGGGATTGCTAAAAAGGGTATTATAGATTTTATGGAAAGAATAAGACCCCCGTTCAACACAACAGGCATTGGGCAAGAAGCGGCGATAGCTGCCCTTGAAGATACAGAATATAGAACTAAATCTTATGAAAATAACATCAATGGAAAGAAATACCTATATTCAGAACTTAAAAATCTTGGAATTTATTGTATTCCTACTGAGACAAACTTTATACTATGTAAATTTCAGAATAACGCTTCAAATATTGCAAAAGAACTTGAAAAGAGGGGTATAATTGTTAGATATATGAAAACTCCTAAGCTTGAAAAAGAATATATAAGAATAACTATAGGAACAGAAAAAGAAAACCTTATTCTAATTGAGAACCTTAAAGAGATTTTGAATCACTAAAAACATAACAAAAAAGTACCTTCACCTTTTATTTCTCTCTTTGAGAACTTTGGACAAACACCAAAAAGGGTAGAGGGTGTAAGGGATAAAGCTAAATTTGGCATAGTAATCGCTAAAGAGGGGGTTTTAAATGGAAAGACTAAAACTTGGTGTAAATGTTGACCACGTAGCTACATTGAGAGAAGCAAGAGGGGGGAGTTTTCCAGACCCTGTTGATGCTGCTATTATTTGTGAACTTGCTGGGTGTGATTCAATTGTTTGCCATTTAAGAGAAGATAGAAGACATATTCAAAACAGAGACTTGTATCTGTTAAAAGATATAATAAAAACCAAATTAAACCTTGAATTGGCTCTTTCGGAAGAAGTGGTTAATATAGCCCTGGATGTTAAGCCAGACCAGGTTACTCTTGTCCCAGAAAAGAAAGAGGAATTAACTACTGAAGGTGGGCTTGATGTTATAAAAAACTTTACAAAAGTTGAAGAACACATTAAAAAATTTAAAGAAGCAGGAATTCAAGTAAGTCTTTTTATTGAGCCTGAAGAAAAACAGATAGATGCCACAAAAAAAGCTGGCGCTGAATTTATTGAGATTCATACAGGTACTTACTCGGAATCTAAAACTGAAGCAGATATTTATAGAGAACTTGATAAGATAATAAAAGCAACAAAATATGCAACTTCAGTTGGAGTTAGAGTGAATGCAGGTCATGGACTTAACATTAAAAATAGCCCTGCTATATGTAAAATTGCCGGTATTGAAGAATTAAATATAGGTCAAAGCATAATTGCGAGAGCAGTCTTTATAGGGCTTGATAATGCCGTAAAAGAAATCTTAAAAATAATGAGGATGTATGAAAAAAAAGATAATTGATGCCTTTAAAGAACCTTTTAAGGACCAAGAAAGTAGGTTGAACTTATTGATAGGGGGAGTTATTACCTTTTTTCCAATAATAAACTTTGTCTCTTTTGGTTTTCTTGGGAAAAAACTTGAAAACAGCATCGAGCAGAAGAAGATACCGGTTAAGTGGGATGAAAATATTAAAGAATTTTTTATAAAAGGGTTTAAAATATTTATTATATGCCTTTCCTATCTACTTCTCCCTGTTTTATTAGCGTTTTTAGGAGGGTTCTTTATACTTACCCTTGCTGAAGGCAAAATCTTCTCTCTATTTTACTTTAGAGGTCAAATTCTTAACATTATAGCAACCTTATTGTTTCTTACCTCACTATACTTCATACCTTTTGCAGTCTGTATGTTCTTAGAGAGTGGTGATATTAAGAAGAGTTTTGATTTACAGGAGAATATTTCAAGGATATCCCTTATACCTCAGGAATACTTAGTAATATTTGGGTTAAGCATATCCCTGATAGTTGTCTCTGCAGTTATCCTCTTTTTTTTAATGAATTGGACTTTTAGCATACTTCTCTGGGGGTTTATTATCTTTTATGACAGTCTTGTTATTACCAACCTATTAAGTAAGTTCTTCCCAAGAAAATCTATTAGCATCAATATTAATTAAAAGTTTATTAGTGGTAGTAAATAATATTTTTTCATTTTGAGACTTTAGACTTTCAACTCAACAAAAGAAATTAAAATCTTGTTCCTCGAAGGGCTAAGTTTTAATTTCAAATCACAAACCTTATAAAAACAATTTAGTTATTTCAAAATTGCATTCCAAAATTGACCAGAATAAGTTTTACACAATTTCACAAGTTTTCAACAGACACCATCAAAACAGAAGTGCAAAAAGGGCTATTTCAGTTCTAACTTATTGACACTCTTACAGTTACACACATAACGTCGCATAAGGATTATTATGTTAACTTTTAGGATGTGGAAACCTATTAGAGTAGAACCTGCAGTTTTAAATTTGAAAGAAATATCACTTATTTTTTATTTAATAAGCATTATCAGCACTCAAGTTTTAAAGTGTTAATAATCAACAAGTTAAGTTTTTAAAATACCAGCAAGTAATTTAGAATTATACTATAGATTTTTAAACAAAAAAACGTAACACGATTGTTTTATTGAGTAAAAAGCCGTATAAATTTTGTAAATCAGATTAAGAACTTTAGCTTCAGGCGGTGAGAGTTAAATAAGAAAAAATCATTAAAATTCTTACAAAAAAGCCTCTTAAGGGCTTTTTGAGAAGCAAATAATGCAAATTCATCACAATTCTTACAAAGTATATTTTCTGAATAACCTCTCTTTTTTCCCTTTTTTCATCCTCTTCCAGAAGAGATAAACCTTTCATCAGAATCGAGTAGACCCTCTTTTTTTTAATATTATACTGCTCGCTCACTTTACTCCTTAACACCTAAGTCTATATTTCTGGCGATGTTAGCATACCTCATTTAACCTAATTTCTCAAGGGTAGATTTTTTAAAAAAACAGTACTCATTTTTTTATTTTTTAAAATTGCTTTTCCAAGCGCCCTACTCTAAATATTTTGTTTTTTTTTGGGGAGTTTAAAAGTTTTGAATGTACATCTATTTTTTTCGAACTTACTTCTCTTTTAGTAGTTTTTTCAGCAATACTATTTTCTCACTTTTAATCTTAACAGGTTTTAATTTTTTGACCAGGAGAAACAAGGTATGAATTTGTAAGAATTAGTTTTTGAATAAATCTTGAAAAGTACTCAGTAGGAGCAAAATTTAGAGGTTATTTTAGGTTGGTCAATAGTAAACACTGTTTTCTTTTAAGTTAAGCCATAATTTTTACTTTATTCTCTTTTCTTTCAAGAAATTCCCATAACAAGCTTAAAACCCCTATAATAAGTGCAGAAAAAGCGCTAATAGTCAAAACCCACGATAAAGACACCCCTTTATCAGCAAGCATCCCTGCAAAAAGATTACCAACAATACCTGCTATTGCGTAAGTTGCATACATATAACCATAAACTTTTGCCCGGGCATCCTGAAACATCCTCCCACCTAAAGAAGAAATACAAGGAAAAGAAGGGCTTGCAATCAAACTACCAAAACCTATAAACATTATTGCTAAAAAGTAAATAGGAGCAAAAAGTCCTGCAAAGAATAGAATGCTTCCAAGTATGGTACTAAAAGCTAAAACTTTACGATCTTCCCAAGGAAACTCAAAAAAAGCCAGAATAAATCTTCCCAGTGCCATCCCCAGAATGGCAACTCCTACAAAAAGAGACCCTTTAAATTCATTAGAACCAAACTTTGCTTTTGCCATAGGACTCAGCCAAGAAACCATTACTATATACATTAATCCGTGAAAAAAACTCATAAGAGGTACCCAAATCCATTTAAGTGACATTATTTTTGATGAAGCATTTGTTATAACTGGATTGTCTTGAATAGATTTTTCTTTAATCCTCATTAGTGGCAATATTATATTTTTTTCTGCAGTTATTCCAAAATATATAAAGAAGAGTAACAGAATAGCAAAAGGTGTTCTAAAAACAAGAGTTGTCCACCCTTTTAGCAGAGAAAAACTTAGCCATTTACCTATAACAGGACTTAAAAGCGCACAAGCAGTAAAATAGATAGCCGAGTATAAAGAAATAATACGTCTAATCATTTGAGGAAAAAGTTCTGAAAGTAAAGTCATATTAGCATTTATTATAAAAGCATTTGCAATACCTGTTATAATCATACCAGCAACAAGAAACGTGTAATTAAAACCCAAGGTAACCAGAAGAACTCCTAAAACCATTCCCAATATACCATAAAAAAGAACTTTAGATGCACCAAACCTTTCTGAAATATTTCCAGCAATAGGTGAAAAAGCAAAAAGACCTACATTGAGAGAACCAAGAATTATACCAAGTTGGGTATTTGTAAGTTCTAATAATTTCATAAATACAGGGCCACAAACCACCCCTGCTACCCAAGTCACCTCAACCAATATTCCTATTATAATTATAATTAAACTTATCTTTTTTCTCATTGATTAAAACCTAATTATAGATACTCGTTATATTTTCTGGAGAATAGAGAGTAAAGTTTCCTTTACCAAACAACACTCAACACCCCCTCCCCTTTTATCCCCTCAACGCTAAACCATTGTTTTCACTAAAGACTACACCTCATTATAACAAAGGGGCGACTTTCTTAAGCCGCCCCTTTAACTTACTAACTTTGCAAGTTCTAAACTTCTAAAATTAGAAACTTACTAACTACTTCTTGTTGTTTTCTTCGATAGACGCCTGTGCAGATGCAAGGACCGCAATGGGTACTCTAAATGGAGAGCAACTAACATAATCCATCTTCATCTTGTAACAGAATTTAACAGATTCTGCTTCTCCACCATGTTCTCCACATATCCCTATCTTTATGTTGGGGCGAGTTTTTCTACCTCTTTCAATTCCTATCTCAACCAATTGTCCAATACCTTCTTGGTCAAGAACCTGGAATGGGTCTCCTGTTAGTATACCCTTATCCAAGTATGAAGGAACAAAACCACCTATATCATCCCTTGAAAACCCAAAGCCCATTTGTGTCATATCGTTTGTACCAAAAGAGAAAAACTCTGCTTCCTTAGCTATCTTGTCAGCAGTTAAAGCTGCTCTTGGAATCTCAATCATAGTTCCATATAGATAAGGTATCTCTTTTATTTGGTGTTTATCACAAACCTCTTTATAGACTCTATCAACAATCACTTTCTGGTCTTCAAGTTCTTCAACTATCCCGACAACTGGAACCATTATTTCAGGCAATGCTTTTTTACCTTCTTTTAGCAGTTCAGCTGAAACCTCAAAAATTGCTCTTATCTGCATCTCGGTAATTTCAGGATATGTGACCCCCAATCGTACACCTCTGTGTCCCATCATAGGGTTGGTTTCATGGAGAGCATCCACCCTTCTTGTAAATTCCTCCATTGATATACCCATACTTGTTGCCAATTTAGATTGTTCTTCTTTTTGGGTTGGAACAAATTCGTGTAATGGTGGATCAAGCAATCTAATAGTAACAGGCAAACCATTCATAACCTCTAATGTTGCTTTCATATCTTTTTTGACATAAGGAAGCAGTTCTTCTAATGCCGCCCTTCTCTCTTTTTCTTCCTGAGAAAGTATCATTTTTCTCAAAAAGAATAAAGGTTTTTCAGAGTCTTTACCATAAAACATATGTTCAGTTCTGAAAAGTCCTATACCTTCGGCTCCAAACTCAAGAGCATTCATTGCATCTTCAGGTGTATCAGCATTAGCTCTAACACCCATTTTACGGAAAGAATTAGCTATCTTCATAAATTCTGCAAATCTGGGGTTTTCAGTAGAATCTATCATTGGAAGTTCCCCTTCATAAACATAGCCCCTTGTTCCGTTTAAGGTAAAGATATCACCCTCTTTAAATGTTACATCATCAATAGTAACAACCTTATTTTTGGTATCTATTTTTAGTTTACCGCAACCAACTATACAACACTTTCCCCAACCACGAGCAACCAACGCAGCATGGCTTGTCATTCCCCCTCTTCCTGTTAGAATACCTACTGCTGCTCTCATCCCTTCAACGTCCTCTGGGTTGGTTTCTTCTCTAATAAGGATAGTGTTTTTATTCTCTTTAGCCCATTCAACCGCATCTTCTGCTGTAAAAACTATATGACCAAAAGCTCCACCAGGACCTGCAGGAAGACCTTTTGCTAAAGGTTTATGTTGTTTTTCTACCTCTGGGTCGACAATAGGATGAAGAAGTTCATCTACTTGGTTGGCACTCAACCTCATTACAACATCTTCTTCTTTTATCATCTTCTCTTCAAGCATATCCATAGCCATATTAAGAGCCGCTGTTCCAGTTCTTTTACCTACTCTACACTGGAGCATCCATAAACGACCTTCCTGAATGGTAAATTCAACATCTTGCATATCCTTATAATATTCTTCAAGTTTAATTCTTATATCATAAAGTTCTTTGTACACAGCAGGCATCATCTCTTCAAGTGAGGTCAAGTGTTTGTTCTGTTCATTTTTTGTTTCATCATTCAAAGGATTAGGAGTTCTTGTACCTGCAACAACGTCTTCTCCCTGAGCATTAACCAACCACTCTCCGTAAAACTTGTTTTCACCAGTCGCAGGGTTTCTTGTAAAAGCAACACCTGTAGCAGATGAATCGCCCATATTCCCAAATACCATTGCCTGAACATTTACTGCAGTTCCCCATTCATCAGGAATATTCTCTATTCTTCTATAAGATATAGCCCTTTTTCCATTCCATGAAAGAAAAACAGCTTTAATTCCGCCCATAAGTTGTTCCCACGCATTATCTGGGAACTCTTCACCTAAAACTTCTTTAACTTTTATTTTAAAATTATCACACAAACCTTTTAAATCTTCTTCGGTAAGGTCAGCATCAGATTCATATCCATTCTTATCTTTTATTTCCTGCATCATTTTTTCAAGTTGTAACCTAATGCCTTTCCCTTCTTCTGGTTCTTTTCCAGATGCTTTTTCCATAACAACATCTGAATACATCATAATAAGACGTCTGTATGCGTCATAGACAAATCTTGGATTATTGGTCTTTTTTATAATGCCTGGGATTGTTTTTGAAGAAAGCCCAACATTAAGAACAGTCTCCATCATACCTGGCATAGATTTTCTTGCTCCAGAACGGACAGATAATAACAGAGGGTCATTCTCATCATCAAATTTATTGCCCATAACCTCTTCAACTTTTGCAACGTTTTTCTTAATATCTTCTTCTACGCCAGCAGGTAATTTTCTATCATTTTCATAGAAATAAGTACATACGTCTGTAGTAACTGTAAAGCCTGCAGGAACAGGAAGCCCCATTGTAACCATTTCAGCCAAACCGGCTCCCTTGCCTCCAAGCGTTTCTCTCATGCTACCATCACCATCGGCGGTTTTTCCGCCAAAGAAATACACAAACTTCTCATTCGACATATTTTCCTCCTTATCATAAAATAATGATTATCTCTTCGAATTTTTTTAAAAAGGTAGTTTTTGCAAAACTCATTAATTATACCTCTTTTTTTTCTTTTAGTCAAACAAAGTTGTATTAAATCATAATAATTAAGTGACGTTTTTGCCTATTTCTCTTTTTTTCTACATTCTTATTGACACAATAGGTTTAAGTGTTTAAAATATTCATACAAATTAAAAAACAAAGGCAAGGATAAAGACAGAAAAGAAAGGCGTATGGGGTGTTATTTGCTCACTCCATTTTTGTCTTCTACCCTTCGGTTTGTCCCGAGTACTCCCGAGGAACTTGAGCCGAAATTTCGCTTTTACTACTTCTTCTAAGTAGGTTAAGTTAGAGATCCTGAAACTAGTTCAGGATGGTAAACTGAAATGTTCAAATAACAAAAAGCGTTTCATAACCAAATTTGGCAGAACGAAAAAGGAAGAGAGAGGTTATAATGAAAATATCTGTTATAAGTGACACACACGGAAGCGTTGCAGGTTGGGAAGAAGCCAATTTTATAACATCGTCTTCTGATTTAATTATACATTGTGGTGATATCCTTAACCGCGGAAAAAACCCATCACCTGAGCAATATTATCCAGAAGAGTTGGCAGATATAATAAATAATTTAGAAAAACAGGTCCTTCTTATCACAGGAAATTGTGATTCTGAAATTGATACAAAAATGATTAATATCCCTTTATCTTATCCTTTTCTCTTCTGCGTTATTGAGAATATAAGGATACTGGCAACACACGGACACCTTTTTTCAGAAGAAGAGATTTTATTGCTTGCAAAAAAATGGAAAATAGACATAATGATAACAGGTCACACCCACCAGTGGAAACTGGAAAAACATAGTGATTGCGTCTGGATAAACCCAGGTAGCCCCTCTATTCCAAGAGGAGAACCATCTGTTGCTCTTGTTGATACACCTAAACGTATAATACAAATATTTAATACACAAACCAAAAATATTATAGCAACTCTTTCTTTTTAAACTCCAAAACATTACAAAAATATGAAAAACAAAGTCAGAGTAGAAGTTATCTGTGTAGGAAGCGAACTCCTTTACGATAGGATTAATACTGATATAAACATTCTTTCCAGTGTTTTTGCAAAAATAGGTTTGACTATAAAAAAATGTTTGATTGTACCAGATGATGAAAACGAAATTATTGAAAGTGCCACAACTTGCCTAAAAAGAACAGATATTTTGATAATCACAGGTGGGCTTGGACCCACCTCAGATGATATAACAAGAGAAGCCATTGCAAAACTTCTTAAGAGAAAACTTGTATACTCGGAAGATATATGGACTAATATAACTGAAAAATTTGCAAAGAGAGGTATTTATCTACCAGAAATAAATAAGAAGCAGGCTTATATCATTGAAGACGCTCAAGTTATAAATAATGTAGTAGGAACAGCGCCCGGACTTTTAATAGAGAAAGATGATAAAAAGATAGCTCTTTTCCCTGGTCCACCTCAAGAATTAAAACCAATGGCAGAACTATTGGCTGATGAGTTCCATAAAAAGGAGAAAGAAGAACCAGTTATTATACATAGATATGGAATATCTGGTGTATCAGAATCTTTGGTTGAAGAAAAAGTTGAGCCATTAATGAGGAAGTTGAAAATTCTATACACAATACTTGCTCACCCTCAAATGATAGAGATTTTAATTACTTCTGACTGTCAACCAGTGGTTTTAAAAAAGGTTGAGTCTTTCTTAAAAAAAGAGTTTGGTGAGAATTATCTTGGCGAAAACCCTTTTTCTATACCTGAAATATTAGGACGTATATTGATTGAAAAAAGGTTGAAACTCTCAATTGCAGAATCTTGTACAGGTGGCTTAGCTTCAAAACTAATGACAGATACTCCTGGAAGTTCAGAATATTTTATAGGTTCTGTTATAGCGTATAACAATACAATTAAAAAGAAGGTGCTAAAAATCCCTAAACCACTAATAAAAAAATACCGGGCGGTAAGTTCTGAAACAGCTCTGGCAATGGCAAAAAAAATCAAGAAAATCTGTAGAACGGATGTTTCTCTTAGTTTCACAGGGATAGCGGGACCTTCTGGTGGTACAGAAGAGAAACCTGTAGGACTTGTCTTTATTGGGCTTGGGTTACCAAACAACAAGTACACCTCTTACAGATTTGTTTTTTCAGGTAATAGAGAAAGAATAAGAGAACAGGCAGTATATAAAGGCCTTGACCTAACAATAAAAAATATAAAAAGACTTTATGAAGAAAACAGATAAATTTTTGATACCTTGCTTGGTTTTACTTGCGATAGGGTTTATATCCATAAAGATTATAACAACCCCACCGCTCCTAACTTCTGCCAGTTTAATAGAAATACCTGAAGGGGCAACTACTTTTGAAATATCTAAACTGCTTGAAGAAAAAAGAGTAATAAAAAAAGCTAAATGGTTTCGCTATTTAACAAAAAAATATAAGGTACAAGAAAAACTTAAAGCAGGTATATATGAATTTTCTGGCAGAACACCTATAAAAAAAGTTATATCTAAATTAGCAAAAGGAGAAGTTTCGCTTGTAAAAGTTTCTATCCCAGAAGGTTCTACCATAAAAGAAATTGCTACAATACTTGAGAAAAAATCCCTTGTTAAAAAAGAAGATTTTATACAATACGCAAACCTTAAAGAGATAGAAGGTTTTCTTTTTCCTGATACATATTTTTTCCCTTACAAAGTCTCGGTAGAGGCTATCTCTTCCACTATGTTTAAAAGGTTTAAAGATGTTTTAGAAGAGGTATATGGCGAACCCATAACTGAAGAAAACTTTGATAAAATCAAAGAGATAGTTACAGTAGCTTCAATTGTTGAAAAAGAAGCTAAAACCAAAAATGAAAGAGAAATAGTTGCCGGTATTATATATAACAGACTAAAGAAAAATATGTATATTCAAAGTTGTTCAACTGTTATGTATGTGTTAGACAACCCTAAAAAAAGGCTCTCCAGCAAAGATATTAAAATTAGATCTCCCTACAACACGTACCGATATAAAGGATTGCCGCCTGGTCCTATCGCTAATCCCGGTAAAATTTCGCTAACAGCTGCTATTAAGCCTAAAAATACCGATTATCTATTTTTTGTTTCTATGGGTGATGGGCGTAACTATTTCTCCAAAACATATAGGCAACATCAGGCAGCGATAGATTCTTTCCTTTCTTCAAACAGTCAGACAGATACATCTAACTCTCAGTAAAAAATATGGAAATAAGAAGGTTTTTTAGGTTGGTATTACATTAATACTTTTATCAGAAGGAGTTACCCCTTCTTTAAGAAGTCGCCAAGTCATTACAGCTACCATAGCTCCATTGTCCATACACAATTTAGTATCTGGTATAAATATTTGGATTTTTTTGTTAGTGGCTAAATCATTCAATCTTTTTCTAATATATCGGTTCTGTATCACCCCCCCACCCACAAGAAAAGATTCTGGTTTATATGTATCAATAGCTCTTTTTACCTTTTCTACAAGAATATCTCCCACTGCTTTTTGAAATCCAGCACATATATCTGGCACATTATCTTTTGTACCAAATTTTTTGATATGGTAAAGTACAGATGTTTTAAGACCACTAAAACTAAAATCGAGTGATTTTTTTGATAATAAAGGAACTGGAAACTTTATCTTGTTTTCATCCCCTTTAAGAGCCTCTTTTTCAACGTTAGGGCCTCCTGGAAACGGTAAGCCAAGCATTCTTCCAACTTTATCAAAGGTTTCGCCACAGGCATCATCTAAAGTTTTTCCAATAACAGAAAATTTCACTGGGTTTTCAATATAAAAGAAAGTTGTATGCCCACCTGAAACAACTATACCTATAGCTGGAAAACGTACTTTCGAATCTAAAAAATTTGATGATATATGAGCATAAAGATGGTTTACCATATATAAAGGACGATTGATTGAAAGCGCAAGACCACACGCAAATGAAACCCCAACAAGGAGAGAACCTTTTAATCCAGGATGATGTGTTACTCCAATAGCGTCAATATCTTCAGGAAGTATATTGCTTATACGTAAAGCTTCTATAAATAGATTATCTATATATTGTAGGTGTGCTCGGCTTGCCATCTCAGGCATAACACCACCGTAGATTGAATGTATTTTTTCTTGGCTTGCCACAAGATTTGTAATTAAACGCCCATCTTTAACAACACCTATACCAGTTTCATCACAAGAAGTTTCTATCCCCAAAGTAATCATATTTATTCAAGAAGGCTCGAAGCCGAAACTATATCTACCTCATCTGTTAAAGAAGGTATAACTTTTTTTAAAACCTGTACAGTGGTTTTTCTTGCATGCCCTATACCTATTGCGCTACCTTCTCTTTTTGCAGTCTCAACAAGTTCTTTTATCTGGTTCTCTATATATTTATGGTCAGAAATATTATCAAGAAACACGTCTCTCTTACCTGCCTTCAATCCCATATCTTTTGCCAGTTGGTAACCACAACTTTTTGTTGAGGTCATACTATCCACAAAAACAAGGTTTTTATCTTTCATTTCCTCAAGAACAATTTTCATCTTTTCTTTATTGGTTGTGAAAAGTGAACCCATATGATTGTTTACACCTTTTATATGCGGATAATAGTATTTAAGATTATCTTTAAACTGCTCAACCAATTCTTCTTTAGCCATTTTTGTTGTTAATAACCCTTTATCTAAAGAGCGAGCTGGAGGAATTGGCTCCATAGGTTGATGAAGAAAAAGTTCAACAACTCTATTATTTTTGATTGAATCAAAGATTTCTTCGCTATGCTGAGCTTTAGGTAATATGGAAAGAGTAAACGGTTGATTAATTTTTTCTAATTCCTTAACAATTTCTTTATTCCATCCTACATCATCAATAATTAAAGCAATACGAGGTTTACCACTAAAAGTTTTTTTCTTTTTAGTTTGAGTCGGTAACAAAGAAACTGTTTTCTTCTCTTTGTGTGTATCTACATCTTTATCTTCTTTCACATCTTGTACTGGTTCTGGAATAGATACAACAGGCGACTCAACTTCTGTTTCAGGTAATAAACCTGGCTCTTTTTTAAGTTCTTTTACTATAAAAAGAACCACTATCAAAATTGCTAAAACAATGGTTAGCACTAAAGGTAGAAACCAAATAAAACTGTTATTCTCTTTTTTAGTTTTTCGACTCATAAGTATCAACTATTTTTTTTAGTTCTTCTATTGCGCTCAAATATTGAACATCCCCCTTATCTCCCAAGGTAATATGGTTATCTTCAGGAAGTTCAACGGTAATATCAGGTTCTATACCTTTTCCTTCAATACATACTCCAGAAGGCGTATAGTAGTGAGCTATGGTAAGTTTTAAAGCAGAACCATCTTTAAGAGGAATAAGGTTCTGCACAGAACCTTTACCAAAGGTCTTATGGCCTACCAAAGAAACAGTAGAAAGATTGTCCTTTAGTGCTCCTGTTACAATCTCAGAAGCGCTTGCACTCCCTTGGTTGATAAGTATGACAACAGGTTTGTTCCATACTTCCTTCTTCCTGCTATAATAAGAATGTTTATCGCCTTCTTCTCTCCCTTGAGTATAGACTATCAGTTTTCCAGTAGGAAGAAACATCTCGCTTATTGCAACAGATGAAGAAAGAAGACCCCCAGGATTATTCCTTAGGTCAAGAACAATCCCTTTAATATCGTTTGAATTAAAATCTTTTAGAACATTTAGAAAATCATAAGCAGTCTTCTCTTGGAAATCCCTTATCCTAACATATCCAAGATTATTATCAAGTTTCTTTTCTCTCACAGATTTAACTTTTATCACATCTCTTGTAAGAGAAATTTCTTTCAATTCACTAGCCCCTTTCCTCATTATCTTTATTTTTACCTGTGTACCTTTTTTACCTCTCAATTTCTGCGCTGCTTCTAAAGTAGAAAAACCTTTTGTAGACTCGCCTTCAATCTCAAGTATCTTGTCGTCTGGTTTTATTCCAGCATTCCAAGCTGGGGTATCCTCGATAGGGCTTACTACCGTTATTATACCATCCTTTAGAGTTATCTCCATTCCAACACCTTGAAACTCTCCCTTGGTTTCAATCTGTAACTCTTCTTTCATTTTTGGTTCAAGAAAAGCACTGTATGGGTCAAGAGAAATCAGCATTCCCTTTAGGGCTCCGTAAACAAGTTCCTTATCTTCAACATTATTAACGTAATCTCTACGCACAACCTCCATAGCATCTATAAATAGTTCGATGTTTCTATAAATCTCTTCTTCTTTCAACCTTGCTTGAGAGACTTGAACATCGCTACCAATTATTACGGAGAGAGAAATAAGTCCCATAACAAACAGAATAATCTTTTTCATTTATTTTTCCCCTTTTAATTAAGACTATCTTATTTTATATATAATAAATATATGATTTATCTTAGTATATCAATTCCTCAGACGTATCTATTTAAGTAGATATTATTTAAAAACTACAATTCTTCTAAAGCTTTTTTTATGCTATCAGTAATAATTTTAGGGTCTATTTTACCTTCTGTCTTTTTAACTATCTGACCAACAAGATACCCTAATGCTTGTTTTCTGCCTGCTTTATAATCTTGTATAGCCTTAGGGTTATCATCTAAAACTTCTTTTATAAAATCTTTAACAAGGTTATCATCATTAATCTGTATAAGATCTTTCTCTTTCACTATTGCTTCAGGAGGTTTACCGCTCTTGAAACATTCATATAACACTTCTTTAGCAGAAGTTCCAGTTATCTTATTTTCTTCTATAAGTGTAAGTATTTGAACCATAAATTCCGATGTAACAGGAGAATTAGAAATTTCTATCTTATCTTCTTTTAAGATTGCCATTAGGTCACCCATAATCCAGTTTACAGCTACCTTTGGGTTTCTAATTTTTGATGCAGTTTTTTCAAAATAGTCTGAGAGTTCTTTTTTTGAAGTTAACACTTCTGCATCATATTCAGTAAGATTATATTCTTCTATTAACCTTTCTTTCCTTTGAGAAGGTAGTTCTTCAATTTCAGAAATAGCCTTATCCAGCATATCTTTGTTAACATATATAGAAGGTAAGTCAGGGTCAGAAAAATACCTATAATCGTGTGCTTCTTCTTTACTTCTCATTCCTTCTGTTATTTGTAGTTCTTCATTCCAAAGCCGAGATTCCTGCATAACATCCATTTTTTGTTTTAAGATAGATACCTGTCTAAAAAACTCATAATCTATCGCCTTTCTAACAGCTTTAAAGGAATTTAAATTTTTAATTTCAGTCTTCACACCCAAAACATTGTCACCTTTAAGTTTAACAGATACATTAGCATCACATCTAAGAGAACCTTCTTCCATATTACAATCACTAATTTCAAGATATTCAAGAATATGTTTTAGGTTATTAAGAAACTTTTCTGCTTCTAATGAACTCTTTATATCAGGTTCCGTGACAATCTCAAGTAAAGACATACCGCTTCTATTAAGATCAACAAAAGAATTCCCAAATTCATCATCTGAATGAATAAGTTTACCAGCGTCTTCTTCTATATGGATTCTCTTTATTTTTATCTTTTTCCCATCCAGAAGAAGATGTCCGTTATAAGCTATAGGCGGTTCGTGTTGAGAAATTTGATAATTTTTAGATAAATCAGGGTAAAAATAATGTTTTCTTGCAAATTTAGATACTTCAGCAATTTCACAAGCAAGAGCAACTCCAGTCTTTATTGCTAACTCTACAACCTTACCGTTTAAAACAGGTAAAGCACCTGGCATCCCTGCACACACAGGGCACGCCTGAGTATTTGGCTCAGAACCAAATTTTGTAGAACAACCGCAGAACAGTTTTGAGTTTGTAGACAGCTCCACATGAACTTCTAACCCTATAACTACATCATAATTTTCCATTTGTTTACAAGTATTCAGACCAGTTTGTTAAAAAAGGGAGGAGAGCCGAGATAAGAGGAAATTCATC
Source organism: bacterium (assembly GCA_023230585.1). Taxonomy (NCBI): domain Bacteria; species bacterium. The sequence goes on along the minus strand of JALNXB010000008.1, from coordinate 27,301 downwards.
AAACCTCCTGCTACCTATTAATAGTATACCCAAAACCACAAATTATTTAACTTTCTATTATTCCAGCTTTGATAGTTGCGTTCAGGGTTTCGCCTGCTTCCAGTTTCAACTGGTCGTTTCTTTTGATAGATTCTGAAAGATTAGGTAGACTTGAAAAAGGTTCTAAGGCGATATTGTACGTTCTACCGTACCATGGCCAATGAAAACTTCCCTTAGCAACCCTCCAAAACCATATATATTTAAAAATAGAGAGAGGAAATTCCATAAAGAATCCTACTTTCAATTTTGTGTTAAAAATATCGTATCTACCTTCTTTTAATTCAGAAAGAAAAAGCATATCAGAAACTTTATCATTTTCTGAAGGGCAGATACTCATATCAACTTTTGTGCCATCTTTTCCTTCCGCAAAAGGCCATTCAGTTACTGCTTGTTTTAATATAGAAAAAGATTTACTATCACCGGTAGCAACTTTTAAGTTTGCTTCTTTTATTTTTATTATTGTATCAGGGGAAATAAAAGGTTTTCCGAATGCTGGATGGTGCCCCCAAATAAAATCCATCTCTTCTTCTCCAACATTTTTTATAGATTCATCTATTTTTATAGTAGGACTACCTTTTTCAATAGTTAATATTTTTTCAATAACAAAAGGTGTTCTATATGTCTGGGTATAAAACTTAATAGAGACTATATCTTGTGTATCTTCCAGTATTGTATATTGCCATGGGATAAGTGCTACCTCACCATGAACCCCTAAAACAGCGTTCTTATATTCACATTTACTGCCACCATTAGGGAAAATTTCTTGCCATCCCCCTGTATAATAATCAAGAAAACTACCTCCTTTTGACTCAGCAGTAACAACAAAAGATGGTTTATATAAAAGGTTAGGACTTCTCCACATAAAATCTATATCTTTCGGTTTATATAAAAATTCAACTATATCTGTACCTTTATCTGGAAGTATTTCTAACCTTATCAGGTCATTTTCCATAATAATCGCATTAAAACCATTCCACACAAACTCCATAAATCTACAACCATTATTCCTCGACAGCATATTTTCCCCTTTTTGCAAAAGGATCTTCCTCTAAAGGCAGGTATCTTTTTGCTGCAACAAAGTGGTTCCTAAAATAAGAATCATCCATAGAAGCTATTGCAACTTTTCTTTGAGAATAACTTGCGTGTATAAAACGTTTTTTCCCTATATATATTGCTACGTGGTCAACAACTCCTCTTCTTCTAAAGAAAAGAAGGTCACCTTCAGCCAGTTCATTAACACCTATCTCTTCGCCTTCTTTATATTGCAAATACGAGGTTGTGGGTATAGATAAACCTATATTTTTATAAATATTACGAGTAAGAGCTGAACAATCTATCCCTCTTTTACCGCTACCTCCTAACCTGTACGGTGTTCCAAGGTAAGCAAACGCCTCTTTTATTAACCTAAATCTTATATTTTCATCGTCTTCATCAGGTACCAGTTTAGATGTTTCATTTTCTGTTATTGGTTCACACTTTTGAATTACTAATACCTGGCCTACCTTGAAATCTTTCTCATCCAAAAGGTTTGTCCGTTTTATTTCTTCTGAGGTAATCCCAAACCTGTCAGCAATACTTTCAAGGGTATCTTCTTGTTTTACTGTATAATATGTTTTCTCCGAAACAATAGCTATAGGTGTAGGAGAGAGATTTTCTATTGAAGGTAGTCGAACAGGTGCAGGTTTATAAACAACGCTAATTTTTAGGTTTTGCCCAACTGACAACCTGTCACTTCTTAGGTTATTCATATTCTTTATTCTGGCTATAGGGACCTTAAATTTCCTGCTTATTTTAGATAAGGTATCTCCTTTTTGAACTTTATAATAACTGGTTGTATATGAATCGTTTACATTTTTAACTACATTGTTCACACTACTATTTGTATTTTTAACAAAGGCTTTTCTAATAACAAGCCTTTGCCCTGGATGTATAACAGAACTATTGATATTATTGAGAGATTTTATAGTTGCAATATCAATATTATATTTTTTTGATATAGAAAAGAGTGTTTCACCTTTCTTTACTTTATGGTAATGTGCTACAGAATCCGGATACAACAGGGTAACATAAAAAAGACAACAAAAAACTATAGTAAATTTAAATATTTTCATTTTTTCTCCATATTTGAATTTGAAGAGAAGGCTTTTAAGATTTCTTTTTTCTTTACTTCAAAATATTTGTCCATCTTACATTTCAAATTTTCCATATTTTCAACAACTCTAATCCTTTCTTCCAGCCTTGATTGTTCTTCCATTATAAACTTTAAGGCATCAGAAACTGGGTCAGGAAGTTTATTATGGTCTAAATCCACTTTCTCTTCTCTCTTTTCTCCAACTACCCTACCGGGCACACCCACAACAGTTGCGCAAGAAGGTACCGGTTTAATAACAACTGAACCAGCTCCTATTTTTGCGCCATCACCAATTTCAATATCACCTAAAACAATAGCACCCGCCCCCACAACAACATTATCTCCGAGGGTAGGATGCCTCTTTTTTTTCTCTAAAGAAGTTCCTCCAAGGACAACTCCTTGGTAAAGCAGAACATCATCCCCTATCTCTGCTGTTTCCCCTATAACCACTCCCATACCGTGGTCTATAAAAAACCGTTTCCCAATAGAAGCGCCAGGATGTATCTCTATACCTGTTAAATTTCTACAAATATTTGATACAATCCTTGCAAGAGTTTTATCTCCACGTTTCCATAAAAAATGAGATATCCTATAAAAAAAAAGCGCATGTAAACCTGGGTAAGAACTAATAACCTCAAACAGGTTTCTTGCCGCTGGATCTTTTTCAAATACAGTTTTTATATCTTCTTTTATTTGTCTAAACATTAATTATACCTTGCCTAAAAAAAAATGCAGGGAAGGATTTTCTGTTATTTTTTTAAAGTAAGAATAAAAAAGACCTGCATACGAACCATCAATAACTCTATGGTCAAAAGAGAAAGATACGTTCATAACCGACCTTACCTCTACACTGCCAGAAATAACAACTGGCTCTTTATTTATACTACCCACCCCCATAATAGCAACTCCAGGCGGGCTTATTATTGGTTGAAAGTTATCCACTCCGTACATACCAAGATTGGAAATAATAAACCTTGCTCCCTTAACATCATTTGCTGATAACTTATTTTCTCTTGCTTTGGAAGCTACAGATTTTATCTCTTTAGATAACTCTTCAATACCCTTATTTACACAATCTCTTAAGACAGGAACTATAAGTCCATCATTTATTGATACAGCTAAACCTATATCAACACTCTCATAAACCCTAATCTCATTGGCTTCAACGCTTCCGTTTATTAAAGGATATTTTTGTATAGCCCTACTTAGAAAAAATACCAGAAAATCTGTATACGTAAGGTCTATATTGTTCTTTTTGGCTATCTCTTTTACTCGGATTATTTCATCAATAAATAGTTTACCTTGAAAATAAAAATGAGGTATAGTCTTTTTACTTTCTGTAAGTTTTTCCGATATTATCTTCCTTAAAGGAGTCCATGGGATTACCTCATATTCAGCAGAACCCTTAGGTTTCACTTCAGGTTTTTGCTTCTGTTCTTCAATATATTTTAGAACATCATCTTTTTCTATCCTACCTTCTGGTCCTGTTCCTACAACAACAGAAATATCCACATTTGCATCTTCTGCAACTCTCCTTGCAAGAGGGGAGGCTTTAAGTCGAGTCTCTCCTAAAACCTCTTCTTTCTCTTGTTCAACCTTTAATGGTGAAACCTCTGTTGCATCTTTTGTAGGTTCTTCTGTTTCTGTTACCTGTTGTTCAACTACCTTAGGAGAAGAAACCTCTGGTAGAGGCTCATCAAGAGTATCTGTTATATATCCTATAACAGTAGTTACATCTATTGGGTCATCAGAAGGTTGAAACAGTTGTTTTCTAAGATATCCTTCATGGAGAGATTCTACCTCAAAATTAGTCTTATCGCTCATTACTTCAAATAAAACATCACCTTTCTCAACCTTTTCACCCTCCTCTTTTTTCCAAGAAGCAAGGTACCCTTCTTCCATAGTTTCGCCGAGTTTAGGCATTATAACTTCTTTTATCATTTTATACCTCTTCTAAGACTCCTTAATATTCACTTATTCAAAATTTTTCTAACTGCTTCACATATTCTTTCTTTATCTGGAATAGCGAGCTTTTCAAGAACTGGACTTTTAGGCATTGGAACATCAGCGCCTGCTACCCTTACAATGGGAGCATCTAGCCAATCAAAAGCCTCTTCCACTATCTTCATCCCTATTTCAGCACCAGTACCGCCAGTTTTACAATCTTCCTCAACAATAACTACCCTGTTGGTCTTCTTTACAGATTTAACTATTGTTTCTATATCAAGAGGTAAAAGAGTTCTCAAATCAACTATTTCAACATCTATACCCTCTTTCTCCAAAATAGTTGCCGCTTCTTGACAGAAATAGAACATTCTTGAATATGTTAAAATAGTTACATCTTTACCTTCTCTCTTGACTTCAGCTGAGCCAATAGGAATTGTATACTCAGATTCGGGAACCTCGCCTTTTACATTATACAACATTTTATGTTCTATAAAAACAACCGGGTTATCTTCTCTTATTGAACTTTTAAGCAGACCTTTTGCATCATAAGGAGTAGACGGCATAACAACCTTAAGACCAGGTATATGGATAAGCCACGATTCAAGACTTTGCGAATGATGTGCTCCAAGGGTACGTCCTGCTCCACCTTCAGTTCGTAAAGTAAAAGGCACCTTACATTTCCCACCAAACATATACCTTATTTTTGCAACTTGATTGTTTAACTGCTCCAAACATAGTCCAATAAAATCTATATACATTATCTCTGTAACAGGCCTCATACCGGTAAGGGCAGCACCTAACCCAACCCCTACTATCGCATTTTCCGATATAGGAGTATCAAGCACCCTCTCATCTCCATATTTTTTCCATAAGTCAGCTGTAACTCCGTATGCACCTCCATAGATAGCAATATCTTCTCCAAGGAGAAAAATAGTTTCATCTCTTTCCATTTCCTCTTTCAAGGCTTCGTTTAATGCTTGTCTATATGTAATCTCCCTCATTACTCACTCCTCTTTCTTATATCAGGCATAAAGGTCTGTATATAATTCCTCTGGTTCTGGAAACGGACTATTGATAGCAAAATCTACCGCTTCCTCTATGCTTTTTGTTACTTCCTCTTCTATCGTTACAACCTCTTCTTTACTCAAAACCCCCTGCTCTATCATTCTATTAGAAAATATTTTTATAGGGTCTCTTTCTCTCCAAAACTTTTCTTCCTCTCTTGTTCTATAAGCACGAGGATCACTTCTACTATGCCCGTAATATCTGTATGTATTGGCTACAATAAAACTTGGACCATTACCTTCTCTTGCAAAATCCACCCATTTTTTTACACAATCTTTAACAGCAATAACATCCTGCCCATCAACACAATCATATTTCATATCAAAAGCAAGTGCTTTTTTTGTTAAATCCTGTACTGCACAAGCTCTCTCTACTGAAACACTCATACCGTAAAGATTGTTTTCGCATAGATATACTACTGGAAGTTTCCATAATGAAGCCATATTTAAACACTCAAAAAATATTCCGTTGTTTGTAGCTCCATCTCCAAAGAAACATATAACAACCTGCCCTGATTTTCTCATTTTTATAGAAAGCCCAGCTCCTGTTGCTATACCAAGGCTACCAGCAACAATACCGTTAGCCCCAAGGTTTCCTTTAGAAACATCTGCAAGATGTAGAGAACCACCTTTCCCTTTACAAACACCGGTTTTCTTACCCAAGATTTCAGCCATCAATGCATTTAGGTCTCCATCTTTGGCTATAGCATGCCCGTGCCCTCTGTGGGTGCTTGTAATATAATCGTCAGGATTCAAAGTGGATATAGCCCCAGCCCCCACTGCTTCCATTCCAGCGTAAAGATGGGAACCTCCTTCTGCTATATTTTTTGCAAGAAGTTCCATTATCTTATCTTCAAACTGTCTTATCTGCATCATCTGGGTTAACAACTTAATAGATTCTGCCTTTTCAATGTTCACCTTAAAATCTCCTTCACTCCAAGTTAATGCTTCTTATTGTTACAAACTTTTTATATAATCATTATTTAAAGCGTTAACAACCAATCTCTAATATATTTTGCATCTCAAGGAGTCATTGGTACTTTAATCTATTTATCTGTTTCAAAAATATAGTTACTTATTTTATAAAATTTTCTTTAACTTACTACTACGGATTAATTATAATCTTAAGCCCTTCTTTTTTCTCAGCCAACTCGAGGGCTGTTTTAATATCTTTAAGATTAAACTTATGAGTTATATACTTCTTAGCGTCTATTCTGCCAGAAGAAATTAAATCTATGGCAATCTTATTATGTAACGGGCTTGAGCCATGGGTTCCAACCACAAAGAATTCTCCGTAATGGAGAAGGTTGCTATTAAATTTAACATACGGATTATCTTTGGGAAGTCCACCAAAATAATTTATTGACCCTCTCTTTGCAACCAACTCAAGAGCAGATTCTTGTGGCTGTGGCAGACCAACAGCAACTATAACTCTGTCAGCCATTCTACCGTTGGTCATATCTGAAACAACTGTTTTTATATCTTCTTTACCCATATCTACAAGTACTGCACCTGTAAATTCTGCCATTTGAAGCCTTTCAGAAGAAATATCTGCAAGTATTACTTTACCAGCCCCTGTGTTAAGAGCAAAATCAGCATGAAAACATCCAATCGGTCCTGCTCCTACTATAAGTACCGTATCACCTTGCTCCACTCTGCTAAGAGATTGTCCGTTAATAATACAAGCAAGAGGTTCCGCTATGGCTGCTTCATCATAAGACATATTGTCAGGAATCCTATTCACACATCCGTTCCTAACAGCGTCAGCAGGAACCACCATATATTCAGCAAACCCTCCATCGTAATGATAACCTATTGCTTTTAAGTTGTCACATGATGGTTGGTATCCTTTCCTACAATAATAACAGATTCCACAAGGTATCGCGGGTGCAACAGCTACCCTCTCCCCTTCTTTATAACCTTTAACATTCTTCCCAACCTTTTCTATAACTCCACTTAATTCATGCCCAGTGATACGAGGGAAAACAATATGTTTATGTCCGTGTCGAAATACTTTGATATCTGTTCCACAAACAGCACAAGCCCCTACCTTTATAAGTATTTCATCTTCCCCTGGAACTGGTATCGCCCTGTCTTCAATATCTAATATCTCTATATCCTTAACAATAGCAGCTTTCACTCTATCATCTCCTTTCCTTTCTTCAGCAAAATTTATCAAAATAATCTAATTTCCTGTTTTTTATCTCTATATATTTTTCTTTCACTTCACAAATAACTCTTTCATCATTTAAACAAGAAATATTCCTTAACACATAATCTATACCTTTATCTTCTAATAACCCCTGAAGTTTGGTAGCACTTTCATCATTCCCATAATTATAACACAAACAAGTAGCCATTACAAACGATATATTTTCTGGAAAAACACCTTCATTAAGACATACCTTTATAGCACCAGCAAGCCTGTCATTAGCCCCTATTTTTCTAAGAGGATCTCTACCCACTCTAACAACAGTATCATTTAAAGCCTTATTTTTAAACCTTACAAAAAGGTCTGATATATAATCTTCAACCTCTTTTTTATTTAGAGAATGTTTTTTGATTATTGCTACTTTTGTTTCTTCAACAACTCTTTCCAACAATTTATATAACCTTATATCTCCCATACATTCCCATATAAACTCATAACCTGCAAGATACCCTACATAAGCGAGTGTTGCATGGGCAAGGTTGTGACCAAAAAGTTTAAGTTCTTCGTAGGGAACAATATCCTCTACTGGATAGAAACCTTTAACAGCAGGAACCTGTCCTTTAAAACTTTTTTTTGCAACAGGTAAAATATTGTACGGCTCCACCGTAACAAGTAAAGGTTCTTTCTCCCGTAAAGAATCTGGCAAAGGAGCTACCATCCTGCTAACAACTGTTTCAACAAAACCTACATAAGTTTTTATATAATTTTTTTCTGCACAAGATAAATGTTTTTCTATACTCTCTCTTAATATATCAGCGCTCCCAAGAAGATTTTCACAAATAACTATATTAAGAAAAGATTCAACACCCTTCTCAATTCTTCTTTTAACTCCTTTAGCAATAAGAGGTGCAAGAAAAGAAAGGTTGTTTGCTCCAACAGCAGTAAAAGCAAGATTAACCGATGCTATTTCTTCAACAATTTCAGATTCTGATGAAAAATGTATTCCTTTCAAATTACTTATCTTTTTCTCAATTTTTTTATCACTCAAAAGCCATATAGGGTATTCTTGCCTGTCATTCAAGAGAGTAATAACAGGTTGTGCTACATCAACAAACACAAGTTTATACTCTGAAGTTCCACATATATCTCCAATAAACCCTCTACCAATTTGCCCAGCTCCAAAAATTACAGTTTTTTTCATACTATCCTATCGTAACAATTTTTTATTACTAAGTATTAATTAACTTTTATTATAACTCATATTAGTATACCTTAAAAGAAGGTTTTTATAAATTATTGGTAAATTAAATCATTAAATCTAAAAGAGATGAATTTGATTTTTTAGGAGGAAATGTTTATAATGTGAAGTTCCAATGAGTTTTGGCATACAGGATTGGCACACAGGAGAGAATAAATGAAAAAAGAAGTCGATTTAACAAAAATGGACCTCAAATCAGCTGTCTTTCATCTTGCTTTACCTATGATGGCAGGCGGTTTTTTAATAAACACTTTTGCAATAGTAGACCTATTTTTTGTAGGAAAACTTGGGTATATGGCTCTTGCAGGTCTTTCTGTCTCTGTAATGGTTCTTACCATTATAACTATTTTTACAACTGGCATAACAACTGGAACAGTAGCTCTTATATCTCATTTTATTGGGAAAAAAGATTATGATAGCGCTAACCAGGTCTTGTGGCAAACAATAATACTTTCCCTTATATTCTGGCTTCTTTTAGCTATTGTTGGTCTATTTGGTATAGAGTTTCTCTTAAAAATTTTTGGTGCAAAAGGAGAAGTTCTAACAACTGCAAAACCATATCTAAGGGTTAGTTTTCTTACTTCGGGATTCCTATTTTTACACGTTACCCTTAACCAGTCAATGAGAGGTGCAGGAGATGCAAAAACCCCTATGTATGTTTTAATAGTAGCCAATATTATAAATTTAATACTTGACCCTCTCCTTATATTCGGTTTATGGATTTTCCCAAGAATGGAGGTCGCGGGTTCTGCCATAACTACTGCAGCAAGCAGGTTTATAGGATTTTCTATTATTACGATTATTCTATTTAGACGAAAAGAGGGGTTAAGATTAAATCTAAAACATTTTGGTGCAAAATTTATATACATAAAAAGAATCATAAGCGTAGGGTTTTTTTCTTCTATGCAACTTCTTATGAACAACATATCTCTACTTTTTCTAACTCGCCTTGTTGCGCTTCACGGTCCAGAAGCTCTTGCAGCGTATGGGGTTGGAACTAAAATTAGAATGCTCCTTGTAGTACCAGGTTTTGGGTTTGCAAACGCTTCTGCCATACTTATGGGACAAAATATGGGAGCAGATAAAAAGAAACGTGCTAAAGATAGTATGATGTTTGCTATTAAAATGTTTGAAATACTTCTGTTTCCTGCTGTTTTACTAATATTTATTTTAGCACCACAGATTGTTTCTCTATTTAACAACAATAGTGTTGTAATGAGTACGGGTGCTACCTATTTAAGATATATTATGCTTACTTTCCCTTTTCTCGGCGTATCTATGATAATGCAAAGAGGACTTACTGGAGTTGGAGATACAGCTTTCCCAACTGTTATAGTAGGATTCTTTTCTTTGTTTTTAAGGATTCCTCTTGCCTATCTATTATCTTTAAAAACAAGTTTAGGGACAAGCGGAGTCTGGTTAGGAATAAATGCTGCTGATATTTTCCTATGTTTCGCAATTTTAGCTTATTTCAATTCAGGAAGATGGAAAAGGGTCTATTCACACCATAGAAGACTTCTGGAAGAAACTTGAACTTACTTTTTTAAAATAGATTACAATGACCTTATTGTAATCTGTAAGTTTTAAGGGGCAGTGGCTCAATGGGAGAGCGTCCGCTTCGCATGCGGAAGGTTGCCGGTTCAAGTCCGGTCTGCTCCACTTTTTTTACATTACCCAACAAAAAAGGTATAATATACCTTACTATAAGTAAATATTTGAATAATTAAGGACAAAATGCGTATATTTTTAACTAATGATGATGGAGCATCTTCGGAAGGTTTAAAGGTATTATGGAGACACCTTCAAAAACTGGGTGAAGTTTCTGTCTTTGTTCCTGATACTGAAAAAAGCGGTTCTTCGCACTCTATCACTTTTTTTAACCCTATTGAAGTAAGGCGTACCAAAATCGATGGTGAAATAGATGCCTACCTTGTGAACGGAACACCAGCAGATTGTGTAAAAATTGGTGTGAAATCAATATTGAAAGATAAACCTGATATTTTAATATCTGGAATAAACCCCGGTGCAAATACAGGTATGTATATTAGGTATTCAGGGACCGTATCTGCGGCTGCTGAAGGTATTATTCTTGGGATACCATCGGTGGCAGTATCTGTAGAAACTTCTAAAGTGTTTCACTTTGATGAAGCAGCTGAAATAACTTTAAAAATACTGAAAGAAATGGAAGCAACAGGATTTCCTGACAACACAATACTAAACATAAATATTCCAAGTTGCGAACTAAATATGATTAAAGGCATAAAAACAACCCACCAGGATGTTTCAAAACTAGATACGGTTTATGAAGAACGACAAAATCCAAGTGGTAACTCCTATTTCTGGATGAGAAGCAATCATAGAACAACAGATGGTGAAAAAGGAAGTGACGTAGACGCTCTCAAGGATAAATTTGTTTCCATTACTCCTCTCCACCTCAATTTAACAAACCACAATTGTTTATCCCGCCTTAAAAAAGATAATAAATTTGAAAATATCAGAATTAAATAATATAATGTTAATTTTAATGTAAAATGAACTGGCTTTTATTGTAATTAATTTTGGTTGAAATAGAACCAATAATTTCATTTTAAAAGTAACAAAAAAACGTGCCCTTCGTTATAAATAAGTAGCAGTTTTTATTAAAGGGTAAAGGAGAAAAATGTCTATTACATTTAAACCACACAACCGTAGAAGGAAAAGAAGAATTGGTTTTAGAGCAAGAATGAAAACAGTTGGTGGTAGAAAAATCATTAACGCAAGAAGAAGAAAAGGAAGAAAGAGGCTTGCAGCTTGATTAAAAAGAAAGAAGAGGTTCTTCGTAAAGGTAGAATCTTAAACAATAGGTTGTTTAAGATTTATTATTTGCAGGATGAGAGTTATAAGGTTGGTTTTATTGCTAAACGTTCAACTACCAATCCTGTAAAAAGGAATTATATAAAAAGAAGAATTAGAGAGTTTTGGAGAAGTAAGATTCAAAAAGGGAATTATATTTTTATCATTAAATCTCCGATTGTAAACACTAGCAACACTCAATTAATAGAAGAACTTGAAAAAGCAGTAGATAGGATAATATGAAAAAAGGTTTTCTGTTTGCTATAAAGGTATACCAGATGTTTATATCTCCCCTTTTGGGAAACAGGTGCAGGTTCTACCCTAGTTGTTCAGTTTTTATGGCTGAATCTGTTGAAAAATATGGTTTAAGAGGTTTTTTTATAGGAATAAGAAGGTTGATTAGATGTCATCCTTTCAACAAAGGAGGGTTTGACCCTTTAGAAAAATGGATAAAATAAAAGAAGAAGTCCGATTAGTTATAGCTTTTGTGCTTGCAATGGTTATTATTATGGTTTTTGGAAGGATGCAATCTAAAGGAAGGCAAAACATCCCTCAACAACCAAAAAATATTGAACATTCTACACCTGTTACGCCTGAAACAACCGAGTCCCCTACTCTACCCGATTTAACAAAAACTCAGACTGAACCTTCTTTGCCTCAAAGTGAAGAAGTAAGTTTTGATTTTAACGATTATACCCTTACAGTAAGTTCGGATGGCAACTATTTAACCAATATCGGTATAAATAAATATCAAAGAAAGAATGAACAGTTATTCTATGTTTTTGAAAATTCCCAATTTTTAAATGATTCCATATTAAAATATGAAGGTATCAATAATGATTCTCTTTTTACAAAAACAAGCGATTCATTAATATTAACAAAAAGTCTAAACGATATTTTTATTACTAAAGAAATAAGCGTACCTTCTGATTCCCATATTTTTAAAACTGGAATACTATTAGAAAACAGAGGTCCTAAAAAGGTTTTCACGTATATGTTGCAAGCTGGAATAATACCAACAAAACCAACAGCAGTAAAAGGCGAAAGAGAATTTTCTCCTCCTGAAATACTTGTTAAGACAGGTGACAAGATTGAAAAAATAAATCCTGCCAGATTGAAAGAAAATGTTTTTTATGAAAACACCGAATGGTTGGCTTTAAAACAAAGATACCCACTTCTAATGCTCAAAATGGAAAAAGAAACAAAGAGTTTTATTATTAAAGAAGGTGATTATATAAAGTTTGGGTTTCTCTTTGAAGACCTTGAGATAGATTCACTAAACAATAAAAGAGTAGATTTTACTTTTTATGCAGGACCTTCTGATTATTTTGTTGCAAGCAAAGAGATAGAAGATAAACTACTTTTTGGCGGTGGTTTTTTTGTTGTTATGGGGCGAATATTGTTTACCCTCCTTTCTTATATACACAAAGTGATACCCAACTGGGGATGGGCAATTGTTTTCCTTACCTTATTAATAAAAATTGTCTTCTTCCCATTAACAAAAAGTAGTCTTAAATCAATGAAAGCTCTCCAAAAACTTAGACCTTATATGACAGAGGTACAGAAAAAATATAAAGATAATCCACAACAAATGCAAAAAGAGATGATGAACCTGTATAAAGATTACAAGATTAACCCTCTCGGTGGATGTATACCAATGTTACTTCAATTTCCAATTTTTATAGGGTTCTTCCTTGCTTTAAGAAGTTCAATATTTTTTAGAGGCGCTTCTTTTGGGTTATGGATAAAAGACCTATCTGTACCTGATTCATTATTTCAAGTAAGCGGTTTTACTGTAAATGTTTTACCATTAATTATGGCTGCAACTTCACTATGGCAACAGAAACTTACACCGCAGGACCCGTCCCAAAAAACTCTTACTTTTATGATGCCAATAATGTTTTTATTCCTATTCTACAACTTCTCTTCAGGTCTTCTACTATATTGGATAACAATGAATGTAGCCAGTCTTGTAGAACAATATTTTATACATAAGAAATAATATTTATTGGTTATCAATTTGGAAAAGAAAAGTATTTGCAAATGTTTAAAGAAGATAGATTATAGGTGTTTATTTTCAATAAGTTTTTTTACTTGAGGAAAATATTTTTGCAGTTTACAAATCAATTGCTCAGCTGCCATCATTTCTGCACCCTTCTTATTTTTATCTGAACCATACCCCACATACCTTTTACCACAAACTTTAACCTTAAATTTATATCTCTTATTATGAGAAGGTCCGGTCTCTTTTACCAGAGTATATTGTGGTACTGATTCAAAACACTTTTTTGCCACCATAAGAAGAATGTTTTTATGGTTGCTTATAGGCTTCATCTTTTTATTAAGAATATGTTCTTTTATAAAAATTTCTGTTTTCGCCCAACCACCATCAAGGTATAATGCACCAATAAATGCTTCAACAAAATCGTCTAACTTAGGAACTTCATAATTTACATATTTAATAAAGTTTTCTAAATTTAAAGAGAGACCTACCTGATGTAGGTATTTGCTATTAACGTATGCTGCTTTAAGGTCGGTAAGAAAAGATTCTCCAACCTCTGGGTAAATTTTGAAAAGATATACACCAACTATAGCATCAAGAATAATATCTCCCAAAAATTCTAACCTCTCATAACATAACTCCCTATCGTAAGAAGAATGTGTCAAAGATTGTATAAGTAGGTTCTTATTTTTAAAAACATAACCGGTTAAAGATTCTAATTTTTCGTAGTTCTGCATAGTATCATTCCTATAAAAAAAATTCCAACAAGAAAAAGAGGTACTTCTCCAAATCGAGAATAGAAGGTTTTACCTTCCTTTAATGGTGCCTTAAAAGATAAAGTTCCAGGTACAAAAATTCTCTTCCCATCACTTTCGATTGTTTCAACAATCTTTCCTTCTGGCGATATAACACCGCTAACACCTGTTAAAGATGCCTGTATAAAATACTTTCCGCTCTCAGTTGCTCTCATAACATTATGAGCGAAATGTTGGTATGGTCCTGCCGATTTACCAAACCAAGAATCGTTTGTAATAACCAAAAAAACTTGAGCGCCTTTAATATTCAGTTCTCTTGTCATATCTGGAAAAATATTCTCAAAACATACAAGAGGCGCTATCTTGTGACCATTTAAAGAGAAGAGTTTCAATTCGTTCCCAGGTGTTATGTATGGAGTGTATCCTGCTACTTTTTCAAAAACATTTCTCACAAAGGAATATCTACCACCAAGAATAAACTCCCCATAAGGCGCCAGATGGTTCTTATTATATACCTGTAATTCATCTTCTCCAAATAATAAAGCAGAATTATAGATATTTGTATCGTCAGTAGAAAAAGCACCCATAAGTATATATAAAGAATATTTGTTACATAAAAGTTTTATATCGTTTACAAGGGCAGGGTATTTTTCAAGAACATCAGAAAAACTACCTTCAGGCCAAACTACAAGAGTTGCACCTTCTTTTTCAAGGTTCGAAAGAGTCATTTCTTTCAACAAATATAAAACCTGTTCAGGCTCCACATTATTCTCTGAAATAATATTTGGTTGCACAACCATAACATTAATTTCACCTACTGGTTTTGCTTTATAAAACTTTTCTGGGGTTATAAGAAAAATTGCCACAAAAATTAATATAGCAACAACAGAAGAATAAAAATATTTTTTTTTAAATATATTCACAAAAGTTAGGTTAGCAAGTATCACTAAAAACGATATTCCATATATCCCGCACAGCCTAGCAGTTTTAAGTAAAAAGAACTCTTGCCATTGAGAAAGGCCGAGTAAAAGCCAAGGGAACCCAGTAATAAGATTAGAAACTATGATTTCAAGAAAAAACCATATAAACGCACCTAAAAAGATTCTGCCTTTGGGTGGTAATTTATAAAGGGTATACAAAAAAATTCCCCAATATATTGAAAGATATAAAGCAAGAAGAAGGTAAATAAAACCTGCAAGTTTGTAAAGCCAGAAGAAAGAGAATGAATAAAAAATTAGACCTGTAAAAATACCAAAGAAAAAATTGTCGCCTCTATTCTCTCTTGCAGATGCTAACATAGGAATAAAACCTATAAAAGCAACTTGACTAAAACCAAAAGGCGGAAAAGCCAGAGAAAGAATAAAACCACTTAAAGAACAGAAAAACAACCTTCTTAAAAAAAATGATATACCTTTATTCAAACTATAATCCTATTATTGTTGTAATTTAAAATAGTTACTACTTTTGTTTTCATTAAACAGGTTACATTATTTTTCAACCATAGAAAATATTTTATCAAGAAGTTTCTCTTCCATATCAACAGAAAAAGGACCTGGAGAGTCTTGATAAAAAAATAGGGAGGCTTCATATCCGCCCTCTTTAAGAGTTGTCGCAGAAGGAATATAACTAAGATACCCATTACTCAACCCAATAGTAAAAGCATTCTTGAGTTTCTGCTTTATCTTTAGACCTATCTCTGCTACTGTTTCCCCTGGTAAACCAACAAGTGATACACCACCTATTTTAAATAAATGTATCTCCCTAATTATTTCTTGAGGAATAACCTCTTTTCTGTTAATTTTATCAAGCCAGAAGTTCTTCCATCTTATTTCAGATTCGAGTGGTTGATAGGTTTTTCTAAATTTGTATACCAATTTAAGAAAATTATCCTCAAGAGCCTGTTTATCTTGAAAAAGAAAATTTCTATCGAGATTAAAAGAGAATTTTTCAAGACGAGTTTCTAATTTTTCCACATTAAGTAAAACCGAAGTTTCTCTAGCCTGTATTGCTCCTGACGCAAGAAGTCTACCCATCCTACGCATATCTTCAAAACTTCCGCCTCTAAAATTGTGTTCTTCTTCATCAAGAAGAGCAGGTCTTACATCTCCCAAACAACCGTTGGTAAAAATAGCGTTTGTTTTATAATAAAAACTCTCTATTTCTTTCTGTGCAGCACCTGGATAGTCAGCTGAAACTTCGTATATATCGGCAGACAGAGTTGTTGGATGACATCCGTAGTTAAAAAGTATAGCAAGCGGGTCACCTTCATCTCTTTCAAAAGATAGAACACTTACTTCGTAATCAATAAACCCTGTTGTGTCAGGTCCCCCGATTGTTCCGTCAGGATTCTTTCTACGCCGATTGATAATACCCATATCAACATTGGCACGCCCATACTTAACTTTTACAGGTACTTGGTTACTCATAGACTCAATAACAGCACCTGCAATCTTTTTCTTAACAATAGAAAGGTACTCTGGCACAAAGTTTCTTGGGTCGCTCCCCAATAAATCCAATGTAAAAGGTCCTGTATGGGTATGAGAACAACATAAAAGCACCTGATGAGGCAACAAACCTGTCTTTTCAGTAATCTCTGCTCTTACGTCCTCTACAAAATCTTTCGTAAAACATAATAGGTCGCAACTAACTAAAACCATACGTTCACTTTCCTTGCTTATACTAACAACTTTTAAACCAAGTTGGTCGTGTACTCTTTTACTTGGTTTATTGCGAATTGTATGCCCTTGCAACAAGTATCCGAGAGGAGGTGTAATATCAACCTTTGTGGTTCCTGCCAGCAATCTATTATCCATTTTTTTCTTTCCCGGTATTTTTTTAAATTCGTTATTATCAAACTTACTTTAGCAACATTAATTTTAATCTATTTCAATTTAATTAATATATTATCAAGAAGTCTTACTCCTGCAATTTTTATTGCTCCAAGAATAAGTACTTCTCCTTTTATCTTATCTAAAGGTTCAAGGGTATTTGTATCAACTGCTGATAAATAGTCTAACTCTACACCAGAAAAACTTTCCGCCACCCTTTTTCCTTCTACTATAAGGGAACTTGTGTCCCTTATATTTTCTACTTCTACCATATCTTTTATCTTTTTAAGACCTGAATAAAGAGCAATAGAGTTTTTCCTATCTTCTGGAGACAAATAAACATTTCTGGAACTCATAGCAAGCCCGTCCTGTTCTCTAAATATTTGGCACCCGACTATTTCAATTGGCATATTTAAATCTTTTACCATCTTTTTTATTATAACAAGTTGTTGTGCATCTTTCCATCCGAAATAAGATTTGTCAGGAGAAATTATATTGAACAATTTACACACAACTGTGCAAACACCTTTAAAATGCCCAGGTCTTAAGTTACCTTCAAACTTTTCAGAAAGCTCTGATACCTCCACCGATACGAGAGATTTTTTACCATACATCTCTTCCACAGAAGGCATAAACAGTATATCTACACCTTCTTCTTGCAACAGAAGAATATCTCTCTGAATATCTCTCGGATACTTTTCATAATCTTCAGAAGGTCCAAATTGTGTTGGGTTAACAAATATACTAACTACTGTTATATTACACTCCTTTTTTGAACCTCTAACAAGAGATATATGCCCCTGATGAATAGCGCCCATTGTTGGCACCAACCCTATAACATTTTTTTTATCTTTTAAATTTTTAACCTCACTTCTTACCTCTGAGACTCTTTTTATAATCTTCATTTTACTCTTTCCTTAATTTATTAATACTACACTTTGTAACAGGGTCAATTAAATAAGGTGCAATTTCTAACAAGGGCGTAAGAACAAACTCTCTACCACTGTATCTCGGGTGAGGTATAACAAGGTTTTCTCTTTTAATAACCTTAGTTCCATAAAAAACAATATCCAGATCTATCTCTCTTTCATCACCTTTTTTATGAAAAACCTCTCTTCCAACATTAACCTCTACCTGCTGTAAAAAAGATAATAACTGTTGAGGACGAAAGGCTGTTTTACCTTCAACAACACCATTAAGAAAATATCCACCTTTCACGTTTTCAACTGGAGCAGTGACAATAAAAGACGATATTTTTAATATAAAAACATATTGTTGTAAATATTTTAAGGCGTCAACAATATGCTTTTGCCTATCTCCTTTATTGCTTCCAATAGATATATATATTTTAACCATTATATAAAAAATTTTTCAATAAACATTTTACCGTTTTTAATATGCTTGCGAAACCTCAACGGTTTTGGGGAAACGTTGGTCATAAAGCAGTAAACTCCCCATTGGTTAGTTAACACTCTATTTTGTTGCGAAAAAGAATCAAATATAAAGAGTATTCTATAATCGTCATTTGAACATAACGACCTTACATACCCTAAAACTTCAGAATCAAATTTTTCAAAACTTTTCACCCACAAAGAACGCTCTTGATTGATATCAAGTGAGTTGTTTATCCATAAAATTGAGTCATCTTCATAAAAAGATATCTCAGGAATTTTCTCAAACCCCAAATATTCTGGAACCCCTTGTAAATCATCATTAAATGAAATGAAAAAACTTTTTCGCTCCATCCTCTCAGAAAACTGGTATACATCTTTCTTTTCACCCATCCCCCACAACCAGAACAGGTTTCCTATAGGTTCTCCAAGGTCCAACCTTATCTGGTTAATAGGATGTTCATAGAGTGTTGTAGAAGATTTTAGTATAAGGTTGTTGATTTTCTTAAACTCTTTTTCTTTATAAAGATAATCCTTAAATTTTCTATTCTTTAAACTTGGAGGGAAAACCATACTTTTGGAAGGAAAACGCTCCTTATAACCCACTACAACTTTTCCATCACATATATCATAAGAAAAACCTGTTTTATCTTCAGAAACCGTCATAAGCAACTGGTTAAGTTCTTTATCTGAAAATATTAAGTCTGTTTCTATCACCTTGCCTTCTATGTGGGTTAAAAATTCTGCAAGAAAAAACGTTTTTAGCCCGTCAGGCAATTTTTTGCTTACCAAACTCCTTAAAAATGCTTCGCCGGGAAAATCTGTCTCATTTGCAAAAAGATTAAAATACGATTTTTCTAAAGTTTTACCAAGATGTATATAACCCCACCTACCTTTTTCTGACAAGTTTTGAAAATTGCTTTTATCAGCGTATTCAAAAAGAGGTTTACTTCTAAAAAGTTCTTTCAGAAGCAACCCATAACCATTAAGGGTGATAATAAAATTTTTCATTGTAACTTCTCAAACATTTTATCAATATTCCTTAAAAGATGTTTGATATCAAAAATATTATCAAGTTCTTCCTTAGTTAAATATTTTTTTATACCAAGAGAATCTTTAATCAAGGTAGGAAAATCCTTTTCTCCAGAGATTGCTTCAAAAGCTTTCTTCTGTATTTTCTCATAAGCTGTTTTACGAGGAACCCCTTTCTCAACCAATGTATTAAGTAATATCTGGGAGAAGAAAACTTTCTTATTTATTTTCATATCTTCTTTAAGGTTTTCTTCAAAAACATCTATATCTTTCAAAATTTTAGATAAAAGGTTTAGTATGTAGTCCAACAGAATTGTAGATTCAGGAAAAACTATTCTCTCAGCTGAAGAATGGCTTATATCTCTTTCGTGCCATAAAGCTACGTTCTCTAAAGATACATTTACATTCTTCTTTACAACCCTTGCAAGTCCGCAAACTCTTTCACTTAATATAGGGTTTCTTTTATGAGGCATAGCTGACGAACCTTTCTGACCTTTCCCGAAGGGCTCAGCTAACTCAGAAAGTTCTGTCTGTTGCATAAGACGTATCTGTAAAGCTATCTTTTCGCAAGAGGCAGCAACTATACTTATAACTGAAAGAAAAAATGAATGTCTATCTCTGGAAATAATCTGAGTTGAAAAGTTCTCTTTTTCAAGAGAAAACTTATTACATACGTACTCTTCAACACGAGGGTCTATATTAGAAAAGGTTCCAACAGCACCAGAAAGTTTTCCTGCGCTTATCTCTTCAATTGCAGATTCCATACGTTTGTGGTTCCTTAAAAACTCATAATACCACCCTGCAAACTTAAAACCGAGTGTCAATGGTTCGGCGTGAATACCGTGGGTTCTCCCCATCATTATTATATCCTTAAAAGCTAAGGCTTTATCTTTCAATATTTCCATTACTGTAAAAATATCTTTAAGCAGAATATTCCCTGCTTCCCTCAATTGTAAAGCAAGAGCAGTATCTACAATATCAGAAGAAGTCAACCCGTAGTGTATATAATGACCATACTCGCCTGCTGTATCGCTAACTTGCTCTACAAACGCTATTACATCGTGCCCTGTTGTTTTTTCTATCTCATTAATTTTTTTTATATCAAGCTTAGCGTTATCTCTAATACTCTTAACAGCAATATCAGGAATTACTCCAATTTTACTCCAACCTTCAAGGGCTGCTATTTCAACATCAAGCCATTTTTTAAACTTATTTTCGTCACTCCAAACCTTCGACATCTCTACTCTGGTATACCTTGGTATCATTTAATCCTCCGTTTTTAAAGCAAGAAAATTTTTGATTATTTCTTCTACAGTCTTTCTTTTATCTTGAATCTCAAGCCATATCCCGTCTTCTCGCCTAAACCATGTTAGTTGTTTTCTGGCATAGGTTTTAGTCTTCTTTTTAACTAAATTTACAAGTTCTTCCATACTATATTTGGAATCCAAATAATCTATAATTTCTGCATACCCTATTGGTGCTTTATATAAAAGCGGTCCTTGTAGACCTTCATCTTTAAGTCGAACAACCTCTTTTATCCACCCCTCTTCAAACATCTCGTCTACTCTTCTTTCTATTCTATTATACATCACTTCTCGACTTCGTGTAAGTATAAAATATAAAGTAACACCTATATTTGCCAGCCTATCTTCAGATTTTTGTTTATGCCAAAACGTTATCGTCTTTCCAGTTAAATAGTATATCTCAAGAGCACGGCTTATTCTTTTTCTATCATTTTTATTTATCCTACTAGCAGATGTAGGGTCTACCAATTGTAGTTGAGAATACAGTTCACTTAATTCTTTGCTTGCTAAATTTTCTCTTATCTCATTTTTTCTTTCTGATGACCCTTCAGGCATAGGAAAAATACCTGTCAACAAACTCCTAATATATAAACCGCTTCCACCAACTATTATCGGAACCTTTCCCCTACTTAAAATCTCTTCTACGCACAAAAGAGCAGACTCAACAAAAGCCTTTACATCAAAATCTTCTCTCAAAGAGAGGAAATCTATAAGATGATGAGGAACCTTATCTCTCATCCATTTTGGAGTTTTTCCGGTCCCAATATTTATCTCTTTATAAAACTGCATACTATCGGCAGAAATGATTTCTCCATTTAAAGCAAGAGACAAATCAAAAGATATATCTGATTTCCCTACACCTGTAGGACCTCCTAAAATAAGAATTTTTTTTGAAATATTTTCTGTTTTCATATTATAATAAGGTAACATAAAAAGCGTCTTGTATAAATGTTTTTAAATTTATTTAGTAAATATTTGGTAAACCTCGTCACATTTTCATAAAATTATGGAGAAAAATGCCCTCGAAGGTACTTAGAAAAAACTCTTCACGACTCTAAAAACTTAACGGTGTTTACTGAAAACTTACTTTAATGTAAAAGAAGAAAAGAAATGGACAAGAAAAAAAAGAGTTTACAGATACTAATTAAACGCCACCAAGCCCACATCATTGACTATTTTAACAAACTACCTCCTCAAGAAAAGGAGTCTTTTTTAACCAATTTAGATAAACTTAACCTAAAGCTGGTATTTGATTTGTATGATAAAGAAGTTTCTTCTGTTAAAGAGCCAAAAGAATATAAAAATATTACGCCTCCAACAATATTTAAACCATATTCAAATATAGAAAAGTTAAAACTTAAACAAGCCGGCGAAACATCTATAAGCAATGGAGATTTAGCAGTAGTAATAGTTGCAGGAGGAGAAGCCACAAGGTTAAAATACCCACACCCTAAAGGGATGTACCCAATCTCTCCTTTACAAGAAAAATCATTGTTCCAGTTATTTAGCGAAAAAATTAAAGCGTTATCTTTAAAATATAATGTAGATATCCCTTTACTGATTATGACAAACCCTAAAACCGTTTCACAGATTGAAACATTCTTCTCAAAAAACAACTTTTTTGACCTTAACCGTAACAACATATTCTTTTTTCAGCAAGAACTCTTACCTTCAATAACATCGGAAGGAAAACTTATTACTAAAAAAGATGGCAGTATCCTTACAAACCCTGATGGACACGGAGGTACAATTAAATCTCTATGGGAATCAAAACTTGTACATAAACTTGAAAAGAGAGGCATAAAAATGTTCTTCTATTGCCATATAGATAACCCTCTTGTTAATGTTTTGGACCCTCTATTTGTTGGATGTCATTTAACAAATAAAGCAGATTTTTCACTAAAAACCATAAAAAAATATAAGAACGAAAAAGTCGGGACACTTGTAAATGTGAACAATAAACCTATAATCATAGAATATATCGAACTACCTACCCAACTCCAAAAAGCGGTTGATAAAAAAGGTAACCTAATCTTTAATAGTGGTAGTATTGGAATTCATATTATTAACAGAGATTTCATAAAATCTTTGAATGAAAACGGTTTTGCATTACCTTATCATAAACAAGAAAAAAAGGTTTCATTTGAAGACAAAGAGATAGATGTATGGAAATTTGAAACATTTTTCTTCGACGCCATACCTTTAGCTAAAAAAATCTGTTGTATTGAAACCAACAGACAAGAAGAGTTTGCGCCTCTCAAAAACTATAAAGGAAAAGATTCTCCTTCACGGGTTAAGGAGCAGATGGTTAAATTTTATAAGAAATGGTTGTTGGAAGCAAATATTGATGTACCTAACAATATTATTGTTGAAATAAGCCCTTTATTTGCCACAGATAAAGAAGAATTTATTGCTAAAATAGATAGAATAAAACCTGTATTCACAAAAGATACCTACCTAACCTAAGTTTTTATAACCTATGATAAAGAATTTAGGTTGTTGCACCTTTCTTACCAGATTTTCTTTCCATCTCAAGAAGTTGTTTACCATATTCAAAACCTGCAATCGCAGAAGGGTCATCGCTTCTTATGGTTCTGCTTTTTAACCGGTCACTATTATAAAAATCCCTCTTATTCATCATACTTAAAAAACGGCTTTGAAAATCCTCAAAACTCTCCCCATATATATGGTATGAATCAATTATATCTGTATATTGACCTACTTTAACTATATGCCCTACTCTTTCAGATACTTTTGACGCAATAAATTCCTGTAGAGATGTCAGACCAAAAATATTCATAAAAGCAGCCCTGTATGCATCCCTTGAGCGCCAGTGTGCATTCATAACAAGGAAATAGTCTCCATTATCTTCCAATATTCTACACCATATCCTCTGTAAACACGGTGGGTCGTAAGTTTCGGGGTCGTAAAATGGAACCCAAGTTATTGCCTGAGCTCTTCTTGAGAAAGACGTTTTTGAGAGTTTGTCTACAATATATTTGAGCTGGTTAACAGATTTTTTTTCAGAAGAGTTAGGTAGGGTGTAATTAGCCAACCTATCGTGATAGGTGTATGTCCATTTTTTCTCTTCAGGATTTATCCAATGGTCATGAACCCCAAAAACCACCTCTTGCCTATATTTTTCAAGGTCCTCTATTCCCCCAGGAAAACCAAGATGTATCCTTGGCTCATTTAAAGGGTTTTGAACAACCATTATCATAGTAGCATCCTTACTTGGAGGCGCCCCTTGAGTATCATACTCTGTCTTAACAGAAACTCCCTTATCCCACAACTCAATAAGACTTTTCTCCCATACTTCAGGAACATTCTTACCCTCTATTTTTATCACAGGTAACATTAACCCATCCTCCTTTTTAATGGAATAACATCCCAACCATAAGTGTTAATAACATCGCTTCTTTCAAGCCATCCTCTCCTTGCTAAACCAACGCCATACCTAATCTCTTTAAACATTTTTATTCTATGCAAATCGGTGCTAATAAGAAACTTTGCTCCAACAGATTTGCCTTTCAATATGTTTAAATCATTCAAATCCAACCTATCAAAAGAAGAATTTATTTCAAGAGCTACATTTTTTTCAGCAGCATACTCAATAATTTCATCTATATCAACTTCATACCCTTTCCTACCTGAAAGAAGTCGCCCTGTTGGGTGAGCTATAACATCAACCAAGTGGTTATCCATTGCTTTCTTCATCCTCATTCCTACATTTTTTGAAAACCCTTGGTGTATGGCAGCTATCACATAATCGAGTTTTTCAAGTATTTCATCAGGATAGTCGAGTTGTCCTTCCGACAAAATATCTACCTCTATACCTTTTAGTATTTTTATATCGGAAACCTCAGATTGAACTATATCTATCTCTTCATTCCGTTTTTTTAATGATTCTTCACTCATACCGCCAGCAATTCGTGAACTTTTAGAATGGTCAGCTATCCCTATATATTTATAACCAATCTTTTTTGCCTCAAGAGCAATTGTCTTTATATCATTTATTCCATCTGAATAATTTGAGTGGGTATGTAGTTCACCCTTTATATCAACCAATTCAATAAAGTTAGGTAGAAGCCCTTTTGCAGATGCCTCTATCTCTCCTCTATCTTCTCTCAATTCAGGAGGTATCCAAGAAAGACCAAGTAAAGAGTAAATTTCTTTTTCATTGGCTCCAGCAATATATTCTTCACCTTTAAACACTCCGTACTCGTTTATTTTCAAACCTTTATCCTTAGCCAACTTTCTTACCTTTATATTATGAGCAACCGAACCAGTAAAATATTGCAATGCTGCCCCATAAGAATCTATACCAACAACCCTAAGATCAACCTGTAAATCGTTGGTCTTTATAATTATAGACGCTTTTGTATCGCCTTTAGCTAAGATTTTTTTTACAAGAGGGCTACCAACAAAGGCATCTATAACCTTACCTCTTTCATTGCTAGCAACCAGAATATCTATATCTCCAACAGTATCCTGCATCCTTCTCAATGACCCTGATATTGAAAGATTTTCTGCTTTATCTTTAACCAATTCTGAAATTTCTTCAGCCAAAGGTAACGCTATCCCAATAGAAATTCTCTTTTTACCAGTTTTATAAAAAAAGATTCCCGTCTTTATATTCTCAATTTTTTTATCACCCATACCCGGAAGTTCTAATAGTTTACCGTCTTCTATGAGTTTTTCTAAGTCATTAAGGTTCTGTATCTTAAATTTTTTATAGATTTCATACAATGTGCGAGGTCCAAGATTTTGTATCTCTAACAACTCAATCACACCTTCAGGGATTTCTAAGATAAGTTCTTGATACTCTTCTATTTTTTCGTTAGCTAAGTACTCTTGAATCTTCTCAGACAAACCCTTACCTATCCCTTCTATCTTATTAAGTTCGCCCCTCTTTTCAATTTCAGATATATCTTCGGAAAGTTCCATAATGGTTTTGGAGGCTTTTCTATAGGCTCTTATCTTAAAAACATTTTCATCTTTAAGTTCAAGTATATCCGCTATTTTTCCTAATATATCTGATATTTCTTTATTTTTAGTCATTTTTTCCCTACTGGACAAAAATATAATACATCTTCATCTATTTCAAGAACCTGTTTTACTTCTTTATCTTTAAAGGCACCCAACATCACTGTTCCTAACCCCATAGATTCTGCTACTATATGTAAGTTTTGACCACAATGTCCAGCTTCCATATATACGTACCTTAAACCTCTTTGACCATACCTTGATGTTGTTCTATCAAAATCTGCCGTTATAATGATGGTTGCGGGAGCATCTGCCACCATTCTTTGTCCTAAGCAAGAAGCAGAAACCTTCCCAGATATATCTCCGAGTTTTTTTGCAGAAAGTTTGTGATGGTCAAAATGGTAGTGATAAATACCAGCCTGCAAAGATTCAACTTTAAGAGCCATCAAATAGATTTCCAAAGGATATGTAGCGCCAGCAGAAGGTGCAGTTCTACCGCCCCAATCAGAATTTTTCCCAGAGACAGCCCAAAGTAGTTCAGAGACCTCTTTAAACAAAAGATACGAATCTTTATAGTTCCTTACAGAACGTCTATTGTTAAGAATTTGCATAATAGTATTCTCTTCAAATTTTGGTTGAACCAAATCTATATATTCCATTTTACCTCCTTATTTGACGTTTTTTATCGTTTGTTAACAGCCCCTCCACCTACGGTAAGTGCACCCTTTTTGTAAACCCTCGGCTTGTCCCGACAGTATTTTTGAGGGGTTTACTTCGTCTTGGGGGAAAACAGAAGATAAAAACATGATTCCGGATAAGTCCGGAATAACAAGCAAGAGCAACCCCAACTTTTATCTCGAGTACCCCCGAGAGGACTATCATTATTTTATATTGTAAGAATCGCTTTTTATATAGGTCTATTATAACATACAAAACAGACAGAATATAACTAAGGCAAATGTAAGGAGGAGAGTAAAAACTTTTTAATTGTTGGAATTAACAACATAAGGGATGTTATTATCAAATATTATATCCAAAATATCTATTGCTGATTTTTCATCGATGTAGTCAGCCATCTCAAGCAATCTTTCTTCTGACATAGGGAGAGTGTTAAAAACAAAGGCATCTTTCTTCTTATTTTTTGTAAAAATCTTACCTCCTAAAGGTGTTAAAACAATATTTAAAATTATAAA
This sequence comes from bacterium, assembly GCA_023230585.1. Classification (NCBI taxonomy): domain Bacteria; species bacterium. The sequence continues at coordinate 387 of JALNXB010000008.1, read as the reverse complement.
ACATATTATAGAAACAGTTAAGGCAAAAACAGGGACCAATCTAAAGTTTTTCTTTTCTGGTAATTGATAAATATCTTTTAACCTGTTTGCCCAAAAAATATCATCAGGGATAGAGGTTTCAATTTCTTTGCTCTTATTTAAAATAGATTCGTAATGAATAAAAGTTCTTCGACAATCACTACATATTTTCAAATGGGCATCAAGATTTTCTTTATCCCTCTTACCAATTTCCCCAACAATAGATTCTACTATAAAACGTTGATACCTTTTACAATTCATTCTTTATCACCTCTCTTATATATATTTTCTTTTTAAATTTCTGAATAACCTGAAAATATGTTGCTTTTACAGTACCTATACGGCTATTAGTAATCTTTGCTATCTCTT
>JALNXB010000007.1 GCA_023230585.1 bacterium | reverse complement strand
GCCTGTTAAACCCTTCGGAGATGCTTGCTATGCAGAAGGGTGAGTTCTCAGAGTGCCCGATTGTTAAGTAGAAGGTGTATGCGCCGTAGTACCAGAGTGAGTAGACACCACATACTTTTTTGTCCCTTATTTAACATTTTCTTTTATAGAACTTGCTACTTTCGATATTTCCTCTTCTGTCATAATGGTCTTTATTTCTATTGAAACACTTCTTGAAAGAAGGGCTTCGCTTTCAGGGAAACTTCCTCCTCCTGCAATTTCTATATTGGCAGTAAAATGCCAATAGTTTAAGGTTGCAGGAGTAACATTGGATTCTATCATTTTACTTTTTAATTCTTCGGCTTTTTCTTTATCTGGTAACAAGATCGTCAAGAAGGTAGCTATATCTCCATCTTTATCGAGCAACTGCCTAAATTCCAGTCCATCTATATTTTGGAGTTCATTTTTTATTCTTCTTTTATTATCCCTCTGTTTAGAGATTATATAATTGAGTTTTTTAAGTTGCACCACGCCGAGAGCACCTTGCAATTCGTTCATTCTATAGTTAAAACCTTTTCGAGCTCTGGGTTCTACTCCTCTTGGAACATCAGACATATGTGTGTGTCCGTGGTCGTGGTACCAGTCTGCCTGTTTATACAGTTCCTCACTATTTGTTACAAGTATGCCTCCTTCGCCTGTTGTCATAACCTTGGCATAATCAAAACTGAAACAACCAAAATCTCCAAATGTTCCGAGTTTTTTACCTTCCAAAGAAGCGCCAGTGCTTTGACAAGTGTCTTCTACAACCTTTAAGTTGTTTTCTTTTGCTATATCAATAATCTCTTTTATATCTGCTGCTGCTCCCATCATATGAACTGGCATTATAGCAACAGTATCTTTTGTGATTCTTCTCTTTATATCTTGAGGTGAAATATTAAAAGTCTTGTCTATGTCACATAAAACAGGTTTAAGTCCTGCTTCTTCAATAGATTCTATTGTTGCAACAAAAGTAAAGCAAGGGGTAAGCACTTCTTTACCTTTGGGGAGATTTAATGCTTCAAGAGCTACTTTTAATGAAGAACTTCCTGAGTTTACTCCGAGTGCATGCCTTGCTCCTGCATACGAAGCAAAAGATTTTTCAAAATCGTCAACACAATAAATTCCTTCTCTCTCTTGCGGGTAGCCATACCTAAAAAACACACCTCTCTTTACAACACCAACAATTGCTTCCATCTCTTCTTTATCAAAAACTTCTCTTCCAGCCATTTTACTGTTCTCCTTTACCCCTTATAATTGTATAGGAGGGGTCCTTGATTTATTGTTTATTCCTTACGAGTGTTCTGGTTATACTATAATATGATAACTTTTGGTTTACATCATAAGGAGGTTTTTTAAAGGGTAGTTTTATTCTTTTTCCCTATTTCTAATTTATCATTTTACAGAGTTTTTAGCAAACTTTTTAATTTATTTAATTTAAATTTTTGATAAATTGTGATAAGATATAGTACAAATGATAATTTCTGTTATAGTTAAAACAAATACAAAAAGAACTAAGATAGAAGAGAAAGAAGGTGTTCTTTATGTATGGCTTGATGTGCCGCCAGTAGAAGGGCGGGCTAACAAAAGGCTTATTGAACTCCTTTCTAAATACTACAAAAAACCCAAGTCGCTTATAACCATAAAGAAGGGTCTAAAAAGTAAAAAAAAGATTGTTATTATTGAGGAAAGTTGATGGGGAATAACGAAGAAAGAAAGCTTGTTAAAAAGGCGAAAGAGGGCGACATAAAAGCTTTTGAAGAACTTATAAGATTAACCAGCAGTCGGATATACAATCTTGGGTTGAAATTGCTGAAGAATAAAGAGGATGCAGCAGATTTAATGCAGGAAACGTATATAAGGGCTTACGAGAAACTCGATTCGTTTAGGGGAGATGCAGCTTTTTCAACGTGGATTTATAGGATAGCCACAAACTTAGCTTTAATGAAGATGCGTAAAGATAAGACTAAAAAAGTTACATTAGACCAACCGGAAGAAACTTCAATGCCTTCTATGGTAACAGAGATGCCAGACTGGACCCATAATCCTGCTAATTATTTTAAAAACAATGAGATGAAAGACCTTTTAAATAAAGCGATAGATTCTTTACCAGATAAGTATAAATCTGTTTTTGTTCTACGCGATATAGAAGGTTTTCCTATCTCGGAGGTTGCTGAAATGCTTTCTATTTCCCAACCTACTGTCAAAACAAGGTCACATAGAAGCCGATTATATCTAAGAGAAAAACTCGTTGAATACTTTAGTAGTAGGAACAGACAGGTTTTAGCGGGGCAGTAATGAAACTGAAATCACTATGAAATGTAAAAATTTTTGCAAATTAATATCAGAGTATATAGATGGTGAACTTGATGCAAAACAGAAGGATTTAGCAGAGAAGCATCTTTTGGAATGTCCAAACTGTATGTCATTGTTAGAAACAATGAAAAAAACTATATACTATTCAAAAAAAATATACAAAGTAGAAGAAGTTCCTGGTGAAATAATCAAGAATATCTATGTTGAAATTCAAGTGATATACGAAAAAAAATATAAGAAATGAAACCTATTACTCATCTTGGTCATCTAAATAATAAAGACAAGAGAATGTCACAAAAGAGTCTTTGTTCGAAAAATTTAAAACTTAAAGATGGAAAGTAAAAAACTTAGTTAATGGAGGTGAGTAATATGGATAGACTTACAAGATGGAATCCTTTTAAGGAATTGGTTGATGTAAGAGATGATTTTGATAGGATTGTAGAAAAATTTTTCAAACCAGAAGTAGATTTTTGGGAAGGAAAAACTAAGGCACCTCTGGTAGATGTTTATGAAGAGAAAGATGCCATAGTTGTAAAAGCCGAGATACCTGGTGTGAAAAAGGAAGAACTTGAGGTTTCCGTAACAGATGATACTATTACTCTTTCTGGCAAGAAAAAAGATGAGAAAGAGGTAAAGAAAGAGAATTTTTATAGAAAAGAGATTAGAGAAGGTTCTTTCTTCAGAACTATTCCTCTACCTTGCCGAGTGGATAGAGAAAAAGTGAAAGCATCATATAAAGAAGGAATCCTTGAGATTACTCTTCCTAAAGCTGCAGAAGAAATAGAGAAAGAACTTAAGATAGATATTCAGTAAGGTAAAGTTTTTTCACTAATGTTACAAGACAAAGGGGGATAAAAATCCCCCTTTGTTCTATTGAAGGAAGGTTGCAAATTGGATAAAAAAATAATTATTATTGGTGCTGGTCCTGCTGGTTTGACTGCGGGGATGTACTCTGCAAGAGCAAGGATAAAAACTGTTATTATTGAAAAGTTTTTTCCAGGTGGAAATATGCTTATTACAGAGACAATAGAAAACTATCCAGGTTTTGATGTTCCTGTCTCAGGGCAAGAACTATCAGAAAAAATGAAAAAACAATATCTGGATTGGGACGGAGAGTTGGTTGATGGTGAAGTTGAGGAGGTTTCTTTTGATAAAGAAGACAAAAGAGTGGTTCTTTCCGATGGGAAAGAGTTGTCAGCTGGTGCTCTAATAATAGCGAGCGGTTCGGTAAGACAAAAACTTGGAGTAGAAGGAGAAGATGAGTTTCAGGGGAAAGGTGTCTCTTATTGCGCAATATGTGACGGCGCTTTTTTTAAAGGTAAAACGATAGCAGTGATAGGGGGAGGTAATTCTGCCCTTGAGGAAGCAATATATCTAACAAGATATGTTGATAAGTGTTACCTTATACATAGGAGAAACGAATTTCGGGCTTCAAAACATTTTAATGAAGAACTCCTTAAGTTTCCATCGATTGAACCTATTATGTCGGCTGTTGTGGACAAGATAGAAGGCGATGATACTGTTAAAAATATAGTTCTAAAAAGGTTGGATAAAAAGACAAAAGAAGATTTAAAATTGGATGGAATATTTGTTTCTGTTGGGCAGAAACCTAATGTTGATTTTTTAAAAGGTCGGCTTGAACAGAACCCGAGTGGATATCTAATAACTAACTATAGAATGGAAACCTCAAAAGAAGGTGTTTTTGCTTGTGGAGATGTTATAAGAAAATCTCTCTACCAGGTTGTAACTGCTTGTGGTGACGGTGCAATAGCGGCATCTTCAGCAGAAAAATATCTTGATACTAAAAAATAATGGAAAAAATTTTATGAAGACTAAAGTAATCGTAGATTCATCTGTACCAGTACACTATACAAGAGTTGAGAAATCAATATTTAGAGCTCTTGTCCATTTTGGTGTGAATATTGATGTTGTAGACCTTTCTTGGTCAAGGATTGCTCCAAATGAACTTGAAGATACACATCTGCTTATACTTGCTCAAGAAGGGATAGGTAAATCTCTTAGTAAAGAAGAGACAGATGTTATTCTTAAATCTGTATCACAAGGTATGGGAATTATTGTTTTGGATGGATATCTCAATTGGTATCCTGCCTCTTTTCTTAAAGAATTGAAAATTTTGGCAGAAAAAGATACAAAAATTGAAACTTTGAAACTAACCCCTGAAAATAAAATTACAGATCTTTGTGAACACACAATTGAAGTCAAGCAACCTCTGCTTGGGTTTAAAATATCACGTCCTGAAGATTGGTCGGTTCTTTTATCCGACCAGGAAAATAACCCTTCAGTTATTTATAAAAGATACGGTAAAGGTAAGGTAATATTTTTTCTTGTTTCTGCTTCTCTATGGCAAAACCAGTATCTTGGATTTGGCGAGGGGTTGGACGGAGTGTTCCGAAAAAGTATTGCCTGGGCATCTAAAAAACCTTACATAATGAAGTCTATGCCGCCTTTTATAACTGCAAAATTTGATGATGTTTCTTTTAGTGGTAGCAGGGTGATGAAATATAAAGAAACTCTCGAAAACGTTGGATGGTTGGATATTATGAATAGGTACGGGTTTATACCTAATGTGGCTCTATTTCTTAATGATATACAACAGGTGGATTCAAGACGTTTTAGAGAAAAAGAGCAGAATGGGTTGGCTGAGTTTTCTCCTCACGCTTTTGTTGATTTTAGGTATATGGAAAACCAAGAAGAATGCCCTATATATCTTAAGCATAATGGGCAAGAGTTTACTTTTCAGGAACTTAAAAACAATTTTGATAGAGTAGATGCAAAATTTGGAGAATGGGGAATAAACCTTGCAAAGACATTAAACGTTCATTATCAAGAGATAGGTCTAAATTCATTATCTTTTATTAAAGAGAGAGGACAAAAGTATACAATGACCCCTATAAGATTGGGTAAGGTATGGTCTGACCCCGAAGCCCACAAATGGGAAAGCCCTCCTTATGGAAAACCAGGTTTTTCTTTTGGTCCGATGCCTGAAGACGACTATTTTTTTAATGTACTTTCTGTCCCACCAAGGAAAGATGTTAATGTGCCTACTTCCGATTTTCTCTATAGGTGCACAGGGTTACATAAAGAGAACGCTTTCAATGATGTTGAAAAAGCTATAAAGAGAGCTGTGTTTCAAATAAAAAGAGGTCTTGAGACAGGTTTTTTTGGTTGTTTTATGACTCACGAACAGAGGGTTGCGCAGTTGGCTTTAGAAGAATGGGAAACAATTATTAAGGGTATATACGATAATATAAAAAATATTCCTCATATTATGAAAAGTTATGATACAGTTGCTTGTTATGCCGAAAATAGAAGTTTATATGAGGTTGAACAATCTTTTTATAATAAAAATAGTAGAGAATTAACGCTTCGGCTTAAAGGAAGGACTGAAATGTCTCAATATCTGAATGTTTTTACTGAAGAGGGCGAGCAAGATAGAGAGAGTTTTCTTAAAATACCTGAATTTGAACAATTGACAGAAGTCAGTTTTAACATATAGATTTTTTATCTATTGACACTTATAAAATAATAAGGTATAACTTTACTGTCCCTGGCGACCACAGCGGAAGGGCAACACCCGTTCCCATCCCGAACACGGCCGTTAAGCCTTCCAGCGCCAATGGTACTATCCGCGCAAGCTGGTGGGAGAGTAGGTGTTGCCAGGGACATTTTTTTATTACACCCCTTGCTTATTATGGAAACTAAAAAACTATTAAAAAACCTTTCATCGTTTAATTTAAAACTTAGAAAAGAAAGTTTGTTAGAGATTTCTAAGTTGATAAAGAACGGTAAAATTAAAAAATTTGAAAAACTTACCCCTTGGCTTAACCTACATCTTCATACATTCCACTCTTTTAACTATGAAAATTGGTCCCCTGCAAGGGTTATATTTGAATGTTGGCGAAGGGGGCTGAAGTATGCGGGAACAGTTGATTTTGATACCCTTGCTGGTTTAGAAGAGACTTTAAGTACAGGTGAAATTTTGGGTATATTGGCAACTGGCGGTTTTGAGTCGAGAGTGTTGGTAGAAGAATGGAAAGATGTTGTTATAAACTCTCCAAATGAGCCGGGTATATATTATCTTTGTGGTAAAGGGTTTAAGCGTACATTAGATGCAGATACTGAGGAAGGCAGGTTTTTTCTTAACCTTAAAAAGGTAGCTCAAGCAAGAAATAGGGAAGTGGTAGATAAACTTAATAGTTTTTTAGGTAAAGTAACGGTTAATTATGATATAGATGTTCTACCCCTCACTCCTTCAGGTAATCCAACGGAAAGACATATTATAGAATCTTATAAGAGGAAGTCTGAGCAACTTATCCCTAATAAATCAGATACCTTCTGGTCTGAGGTGCTTTCGGTTCCAGTCGATTCTTTAAGAGAAAAAGAACCAGCAGAATTTTTGGAAACAATGAGAAAGGTTTTGATTAAATCTGGAGGACCTGGATATATCCCACCAGAAAGAGAGAGTTTTCCAAAGTTTGATGATGTGGTAAAAATAATAAAGAAAGCGGGTGGTATACCGGTTGGAACTTGGCTTGACGGTACAAATAAAGGTGAAGAAGACCCAAATATATTTGTCTCTTTTTTGAAAGATAAAGGAATAGAGGCTATGGCAATAATTCCAGAAAGAAATTATAATTTTCCTGAAGGAGAAGAAAAAGAGAAGAAGGTATTGAATTTTAACAGATTTATGCAGGCTTGCATGGATGTAAAAATGCCAGTAGTATGTGGAACTGAATTAAATAAGTATGGGCAACCTTTTGTAGACGATTTTAGTAAACCAGAAATATCTATATACCTAAATTATTTTCTTGATAGTGCTTCTCTTTTCTTCTGACCAACACTCCTGTTAACATAATTTACATATTTGATTTTCTGATGTTCATTTGTATAAGTATTTTATTGGTGCAAAAAAGGATAATGAAAGTATTAGGTGTTATACTAAAAAATCTTTTTCGTATAACACGGTAAAATGAGTTTTTTAATTGTCTTTGATGAAAAGTTTAAAATGTGGTATTATTTAATATTAAAATACAAATTAGTGGAGGTAGAACGATGAACAAAACTGATGTTGCAAAAAAGAAAGATATTACAAAGAAATGGTATGTTGTAGACGCAACTGATAAAGTTCTTGGACGGCTTGCAAGTGATACTGCTATGGTGTTGATGGGTAAAAACAAACCTATTTGGACACCGAACGTTGATACAGGTGATTTTGTAATAATAATAAACGCAGATAAGATACGTGTAACAGGGCGGAAACTTACAGATAAGATATATTATAAACATACCGGTTACATTGGCGGATTGAAGGAAGAGACCCTTCTTTCTATGAAAAATAGAAAACCTGAGTTTGTTATTACTCACGCTGTAAAAGGGATGTTGCCAAAAACTAAACTCGGAAGACAGATGTTAAAAAAATTGAATGTATATAAAGGCGATAAACACCCTCACCAGGCACAGAGTCCTGAACCGTTGGAGTTGGGGGTCTGATATTTTAAAACACTTTAGGCTTACACATAAATGTCCAAAACTATAAGAATAATTGATGTAACAAATAGAGATGGGGTGCAGACGGCTCATCTGGGGCTTTCTAAGTTTCAAAAAACTATGATAAATTATTATTTAAACCAGATGGGTATTTTCCAGAGTGAAGCGGGTTTCCCAGTAACAGAGCACGAAACAAACTATCTTAACGCTAATGTGGAACTTGCGAAAGATAAAGTTCTAAACCCAATACTTATCTCAGGGTGGATGAGGGCAATTCCTGAAGATGTGGAAGAAGCCTTTAAAAACATACCTTCACTTGAACATATAAATCTTTCTATCTCAACGTCTGAACAGATGATAGTAGGTAAGTTTCAAGGGAAAATGAAGTTTAATGATGTTGTAAAATCTATGAGGAAAGCTATACGGCTTGCTAAGTCAAATGGAATTAAAACAGTTGGAATAAACGCTGAAGACGCTTCAAGAACAGAACAGAAACGGCTGGTAGAGTTTGCCGAAATAGCAAGAGATGAAGGGGCTGACCGAATAAGATATTGTGATACTCTTGGGTGTGATTCTCCTTTTTCAATATATGAAAAAATATATGATTTAGCAAAAAATGTACAACTACCTGTAGAGTTACATTGTCACGACGATTTAGGAATGGCTGTTGCTTGTTCAATTTCAGGCGCTAAAGCAGCCCTGGATGCAGGGGTAGATGCTTATATAAACACTACCATAAATGGGATGGGAGAAAGAGCAGGAAATGCCGACCTTGTTTCTGTGCTTCTTGCTTTAAAATATGCGAGTAAGATTTCTAATAACTATATTTTAGACGAAAATACTAAAATGAAAATGGCATGGAAAATTTCCCATTATGCTTCCTATGCTTTTGGTGTTCCTATACCTATTAACAAGGTTGGTATTGGGAAAAATGCTTTTGCGCATTCGTCTGGAATACATGTTGACGGAGCATTAAAAGATAGAAAGAACTATGAGTTATATGATTTTGAAGAACTTGGCAGAGGCGAACCTGAGATTATTGAAACAGGTAGGATGATATTAATGGGCGAGTATAGCGGGATTAAAGGTCTACGTAATGTTTATGGTAAACTTGAGGTTAAATTTAAAGACGACAAAGAAGCTCGTGAGGTGCTTAATCTTGCCAGGTATGCCAATGTTGTTAACCAGAGACCATTAACTGACGATGAGTTAGTATTTATATCAAAAAATACAGAAGCTGTCAGAAAAATTTTAACTTTACAACCTTGAATGATTTAAAGAAAATGAATATATTGAACCTCTCTATAAGCAAGATTAGAGAATTGGTTAAAAAAAGAGAAATTTCTTGTACTGAACTTGTGACTTCTCTTTTAAAGTCTGTTGATGAAAAAGATAAAGATATAAAGAGTTATCTTTATATAAACGAAAAATCTCTTGAAGAAGCAAAAGTTGTAGATGAAAATATAAATAAAAGCAATGAGGTAAGAGCTCTTGAAGGTGTGCCTATTGCTATAAAAGATAATATTTGCACTAAAGGGATACCTACTACCTGTGCATCCAAATCTTTGGAAAATTTTATTCCTTCCTATGATGCTACTGTTATAAAAAAACTGAAAGATAACGGTGCTATTATTTTTGGTAAAACCAATATGGACGAATTTGCGTTTGGTTCTTCAACCGAAAACTCTGCTTTTTTTATAACTAAAAACCCTAATGATACATTGAGAGTTCCGGGTGGGTCATCGGGAGGCTCTGCAGCAGCTGTTAAAGCAGATTTATGTTTTGCTTCACTTGGTTCTGATACAGGTGGTTCTATTAGGCAACCGTCTTCTTTTTGTGGTGTGGTTGGATTAAAACCCACTTATGGCCTTGTTTCAAGATATGGGTTGATAGCGCTTGCTTCTTCTCTTGACCAGATAGGTCCTTTAACAAAGGATGTTAAAGATTCTGCTATTATGATGAATGTTCTTTCAGGTCAAGATACAAAAGACGCCACCTCCTTAGGTTTTACTCCACCGGACTATACTCTTTTTATGAAAAAAGATATGAAAGGTGTTAAGGTGGGAGTTCCTAAAGAATATTTTGGTGATGAGGTTGCATCTGAAGTGAAAGTAGAGGTCGAAAGAGCAATCAATGCTGCAAATATTCTTGGAGCTGATATAAAAGAAATATCTCTTCCACATACACAACACGGTATATCTACCTATTTTATAATATGTACCGCTGAAGCAAGTTCCAACCTTGCAAAGTTTGATGGTGTTGGATATGGGCTTAGAGCAAAGAATTACCAGAATCTTCTTGAGATGTATATGAACTCAAGAGGCGAGGGGTTTGGTGTTGAGGTGAAACGAAGAATTATGATGGGAACCTATATTCTTTCATCTGGTAACTATGAAACTTTCTATATGAAAGCACAGAAAGTTCGTTCCCTTATCAGGAAAGATTTTGATGAAGCGTTTAACAAAGTTGATATTATTTTTACTCCTACTGTTCCTGAGGTTCCTTTTAAAATAGGTGAAAAGAAATTTGACCCGTTGAATATGTACCTTTCTGATATGTTTACTGCCAACGTGAATCTTGCCGGTCTTCCTGCAATAAGTTTGCCAGTAGGTAGTGTTGGTTCATTACCTGTTGGACTACAGATTATTGCACCTCGTTTGAGAGAAGATAGACTTTTTGAGAACGCCTCTGCTATAGAGAATTTTTTTAGACAGCCAGTTTAAATTTTCTTCTTATTAATTAAAAACTCAGAAGGAAACCTTATAAAAATGAAAAAAAGATACCAAGAATCTATTGTTTTAGCAAAAGAAGCTGGAGGATTATTAAAAAAATCAGCAAAGTTTCCCACTATATTTCAAGAATTTCCTTATGATATTAAACTTGTCCAAGACCAAGATAGCGAAAAACTTATACTTAACGGAATAGAAAAATATTTTCCTTGTGATGGTTATATTTCTGAAGAAAAAGGAAATAAGGAGAGTTCTTCAGGATATTTGTGGATAATAGACCCGCTTGATGGAACTTTTAATTATTATAGGGGGATACCTCAATGCTGTGTTTCTATAGCTTGTTTAAATGGAGATAAAGGGTTTGGGGTAGTATATGATTTTTTTAGAGATGAAATTTTTCAAGCGTTTACAGGAGAAGGTGCATTTTTAAATGGTGAAAAGATAGAGGTAAGTAAAGTTCAAACTTTAAAGGAATCTGTACTCACTGTTGGTTTGATGAAGACCCAAAAAGAAATCAAGACAGGAACAGATATTTTCTCTTCTTTGGTGATGGATGTAAAGAAAGTAAGAATTATGGGTGCTGCAGCTCTTGATTTGTGTTATGTAGCTTCAGGTAGGACAGATATTTTTGTTGAAGCTGGTTTAAAAGAATGGGATGTTGCAGCAGGTAAAATAATTGTAGAAGAGGCAGGAGGAGAATATCAAAAGGTTCCTTTTGATGGTACGGTTCTACATTTTGCAGGAAATAACCTTATTCAATTTGAAGAGTTAAATAAAAAAGTATAAGGTGTCTACTCACTCCCTTTTTTGTCCTCTTTTAGGTTCAACAGGCTCAGAGTAGGGGAATAAAAGGCGTCGATTAGCAAGCGAAAAACAAACAACAAAAGCAAAATACTGAAATAAACAGGAGGAGAAGAAAATGATTAGTTACAATGCTTTCAAAGAGATGGAAATACGGATTGGAAAAGTTCTGGAGGTTGAAGATATTGAAGGGGCAGACAAGTTGTATCTTGTTACTGTTGATATAGGTATAGAGGTAAGAAAATTGGTTGCTGGTATAAAACCCTGGTATACCAAAGAAGAACTTGTTGGTAAAACAGTCGTGGTGCTGGTTAATCTTGAACCAAAAGTTATAAGAGGTATTGAAAGTAAAGGTATGCTTTTGGCTACCTTGTCTGATGACAAACTTTCTATGCTTACAACAGATAGAGAAACATCACCCGGTAGTATAATTTCATAAACCAGTTAAGTTTCAATAGTCTTAGGTGTTCTTTTGAGGAAGAAAGAGATTTCTTTTTGAGATAAGGGTCTATATTCACCAGGTTTTAATCCACCTAATAGGATATTTCCTATTCTAACTCTCTCAAGTGAAATGATTGTGTAATTTAGTCTTTCAAACATCCTTCGAACCTCTCTTTTTTTGCCTTCTTTCATAACAATAGAAATAAGGCTTCTTTTCTGTAAAGGTAGGTTCTTTATCATTTTTCCGGAGTGGGCTTTTAACCTTTCCCCTTCATCAAGGATACCCTTTTTTAAGATATATATTTTTTTAGGGTCAAATACTGGTGTTACAGTAACTTCATACTCTTTTTCAACCTCAAATGCTGGATGTGTCATAGATTGAGCAAAATCCCCGTCAGTTGTTAAAATAATGAGCCCAGTAGAGTTTTTATCCAATCGACCTGCTGGAAAAACTTTTCCCATTTCAGGTGGTATTAAATCTGTAACCTTTAGAGTGGCAAATCTATCTTTTAAAGTGGATGTATACCCTTCTGGTTTGTTTAGTGCAAGATAGACTTTTTTTTGTAGTGAAATCCTTTTGTCAAAGACCTTAATAATGTCAGAATCTTCATCAACTTCTATGTATGGTTGGAAGACTCTTTTTCCATTTATAGATACAGCACCATTTTTTATTAGCGTATCTGCTTTCCGCCTAGAGGCAACACCGCATCTGGAAAGATAAACATTCAATTTAACCATATTATATTTATTCCTTTTCAATAAAAACTCTTGGGACTCTTGTTGAAATTGCTCCTGTAAACTCGTTAACTCCTATACCAAGTTTTTGAGCAATTTCGTAAACTGTAATCTCTTCATTACCCTGTTTTCCTATAATTTGAACCTCTTCCCCTGCTTGTATCTCTTCTTTATCAGTTTTTACTATTAGGGTGTCCATACCTATACCAACAATAGGAAACCGTTTACCTCTGATTAAAACTTCACTCTTACGCGAAAGGGCTTTAAAATAACCGTCTCCGTAGCCCATGGCTATTATTAATATATTGGTCGGTTCTTTCAGTTCGTAACCCAGCCCATAAAAACTAAATCTGCCAGCAGGTACTATTTTTGAAAAAGCTACAGCGCTTTTCATTGAAAAGGCTGGTCTTAAATTTAACTCAGCAGCATTTCTGCCTGTACCGTGAAAAAAAAGACCGGCCCTTACCATATCAAGATAACTCTTAGAGTAATCAATATAAAGAGAACCGCTACTTGCAATATGCCTCAATTTAAATGTGTAACCTTCTTTCTCAAGAGAATCAAGTAGTTTTAAAAAGATATCTAATTTTTCCTCGGACGTTCCGCCATAAGAAAATATTCCTTCAAGAATAACACCTTTTAATTTAGAAACCTCTTTAACAAAAGGCAGGGTATCTTTTGGTAGTAACCCATAACGTATCTGACCTGTATCGATTTTTAAGTGTGCAATGGCTGTTTTGTTGAGTTTTTGAGAGGCTAAAGATAGTTGTTCTGCAACCTTCATATTACATAGGTTTATAGTCAAGTCGTACTTAACTGCTTCTTCTGCCTCTTCTGCTTGTATACCACTAAGGACAAGTATAGGGATTTTAATACCTGCTTTTCTAAGTTCAATTCCCTCTTCAAGTAGAGCTATGCCAATATAATCCACCCCTTCTTTTTCAAGAAAACGGCTTACCCCAACCATACCGTGTCCATAAGCGTTCCCTTTCATTACAGCCATTATTTTTGATTTTCCAACCTTTTTTCTGATTTCGTTAAGGTTGTGTCTTGTATTATTAAGATTGATTTCGACTCTTGTGACCCTTATTCCGTCTTTCATTGTTTCTCTTCTCCGTAATTTTCTTATAAAATTTGGTTTTAAAAAGTAATTTAACAGTATCAGTATACAAAACTTCACATCTTTAATCAAGTTAAATTTTGTTTGACAGAGGTGTTAAAAGGTGTATAATTCATTTATACGCAATGTTTACTTATAACTTACAGGAGACGATTAAAATGGTAAAAAACAAGTTATTGGTAGGAACATCTGAAGTTGACATTACACCCCCGGTTGGGACACCTCTGGCTGGAAGTCTCAAACCGAGAATATCTATAGGCATTGAGGACCCTCTTTACGTAAAATCAATAGTTTTGGAGTCTAATGGAGAAAGGTTGGTATATGTTGTTTTTGACCTTGTGAAACTTTCTCGAGAATTTGGAGATGCTTTTGTTTCAATCGCTTCAGAGAAGACAGGTATTCCTGCAAGCCATATAATCTGGACAACATCACATACTCATACAGGACCATATACTATACCCACCTCAACTAAAAATGACAATGTAAATATGGATTGGTTAACTTCTTTATGCGGAAAGGCAGTTGAATCTGTAGTTGTTGCTGATTCATCAAAGAAACCTGCAAGGTTTAGCCGTCAGAGAAGTTTTCATTACGGGTTAGGACATAATCGTAGAGTATCTTTTAAGGACGGTAAAGTAATAAATACCTGGAACTTACAGCAGGCACCTGAAGAAGAACAATCCCTTGGTTCTTCTGGTTTTACTGACCCCGAGATAGGTATACTTGCTTTTGATGATGAAGAAGGAAACCTAATGTCTGTGATGTTCCATTTTACTCTACATACCAACACAAATTTTGGACCAAGATTTAGTGGAGATTATCCTGCTGTTGTTGCTTCAAGGATTAATGAAAGGTTTGGTAAACAGGTAGTAACTCTGTTTCTCCCTGGAACATTTGCAGATATAAACTCAAATGATTTAAAGCATAGAGCGGTTGGTGATAAACTTGCAGAAAAAATAATTCCAGCGCTTGAAAAACGTAACCCTAAAAATATTCCTTTAAAACTTTCAGCAATAAAAAAAGAGGTGGTTGTGCCAAGAAGAGATTTTGGAAGTGCCCAAGAGAAAAGGATATCTGATTCTGGATGGTCAGAAGAATCACAACAATATTTTTTCAACGAACTGGAACATATAAGAAAAGAAGGAAAAAAAGAAGATGTAACTATTTTGCAGGCTTGGCGAATTGGCGATATAGGGTTTACATCTCTTCCTGGGGAGACTTTTGTTGAATCAGGGTTAAAAATAAAAAAAGAGAGCCCCTTTGGTTGGACATATCCTGTTGAATTAGGTGCAGATACTCTCGGGTATTTGGTTACTAAAAAAGCGTGGCTGGAAGGCGGGTATGAACCGTTGGTTACTCGAGGTAACAAAGCCTCTGCAGAAGGTGTTGAGATGATGGTTGATAAAGTCATTGAGATGTTGAATGAACTTTCAAAAGAAAAGTAATTTTAAGGAGATAAGGATGAGTAAAGATAAGAAGAAAGTGGGGTTTCCAATAATGGAAGAGATGACTGTTAAAACAGTAAGAGAATATCTAACAAAAAACAATTCTATAATATTACCTATTGGGATTATAGAGCAACACGGTTACCACTTACCTCTTATCACAGACGCTTTAATGGCGCGTGAAGTAGGACGGTTAGTTGCTGAAAAAATGAATATTCTGATGGCGCCAGTCTTCTACACCTCTTTTTCTGGTGGTTCTTTACCCGGAACAATAAATATCTCACCTTCTGTTACTGCTCTTGTGATTTCTGATATACTGATTTCTCTTGCTTCGCAAGGGTTTAAGAAAATATATATTTTTTTAGGACACGGAGGCGGGGAGAACCTAAAAGTTATAGATATTTCAGTAAAACTGTTATTGAAAAGCAATCCTATATTTTCTGATGTTATGGTGTCAATGTTTCCTGTATGGAGTTTTGACGAATCTGGGAAAGGATGGAAACAAGCTGTTAAGGACCAAGATTGGCATGCAGGTTGGCTTGAAACTTCTATGATGCTTGCTGTTGCTCCTCACCTTGTACGGATGGAAGAGATGGAACGGGACACAGATGCTGTTAGAAAAATGCAACTTAAAGGTTGGTATGCAGAGAAAATTGTAGATGAAGACGTTGTAATTCCACGGACAATATCTCATCCAAAAGTTAAGGTAGGTGTTATAGGTAACCCTAAAAAAGCTTCTGAAAAACTGGGTAAAGAGGTTGTAAATGAAGCTGTTAGGTTAATAATAGATAAAATAAAAAAACTTGAAAAAAAATATGACGGGAAATATAAGAAAGTAGAATTGAAGCAGACGTAGTTGTTCTTTTTTTATTATAATTATGTCAATAGTTTTTGGTTGTGTCAAAAAAGAATGCTCATAAAGATAAAGGCGGAGACTTCCTTTGTATGTCATTCTGGACTTGATCCGGAATCTCGTTTTTACGCTGTATCTATTACCAGCGTGGATTAAGTTAGAGATCCTGAAACAAGTTCAGGATTACAAATTGGAAGGGAAAAAGTATGTGGTAATCACGAAGGTCGGACCTTCGTCTTGTTGCCGTCTTTAAGAGTGTATTGGAAAGTAAACAATTGTGTATAAGATAAACTGCTCGCAACTATAGTTTAAAGCATAGATAAATTTGGCAGAACGTAGTTTTTTAAAGGATTTTAAAATGGAAAGAATAGTTTTTGGTCCTGTTCCTTCAAGAAGGTTAGGACAGAGTTTAGGAGTCAACAATATACCATATAAAGTATGTAGTTATTCCTGTTTATATTGCCAGATAGGAAGGACAGACAATGTTACCTCAGAAAGGAGAGCCTTCTATCCTGTTGAAAAGATAGTTGGAGAGGTTGGTAGTATTATTAAAATATTACAAGAGAAAAAAGAAAAAATCGATTATATAACCTTTGTGCCCGACGGTGAACCTACTCTTGATATAAATATTGGGAAAGAGATAGAAGAGTTGAAAAAATTTGGAATAAAAATTGCGGTTATAACAAATGCTTCTCTTCTTTGGGATAAAGATGTTCGTGCAGATTTAAATAAAGCCGACCTTGTTTCTATTAAGGTTGATGCTTTTGAGGCAAATGTTTGGGGTAAGATAAATAGGCCTGCAGAAAACCTTGATTACAAAAAAGTATTAGAAGGGATTGAGATATTTAGAAGAGAATATAAAGGCAAGTTGTTAACAGAAACATTGCTTGTAAAAGATATTAACGATTCTGAGGAAGAATTAAGAAAGGTAGCTAATTTTATAAAAGGGTTAAACCCTTCGGTTGCCTATATAGGTATTCCTACAAGACCACCTGCTGAAGATTGGGTCTCACCTCCTTGTATTGAAATCATCAACAAGGCGTACCTAATTTTTACTGAGTTTCAACTGAATACTGAACTAATCTTAGGAATAGGTGATGTAGAGTTTGGGTATACGGGTGATGTGGAGAAAGATATTTTAAATATTATATCTGTTCATCCAATGAGCAGTAAACAGGTGGAAGAACTTTTAAAGAAAGCTGGGAAGACGTGGGATGTTATAAAAAACCTTGTAACAGAAAAAAAAGCAAGAGAAATAGAGTATAGAGGTGAAAGGTACTATTTAAGAAATTTTACACACTAACTCCAGCAACATATCCAGTAGTAAACGCTGCTTGAAGGTTGTATCCTCCGGTTTTGCCATCTATATCTATAACTTCGCCTGCAAAGTATAGTTTAGGAACAATTTTGGATTCCATTGTTTTAGGATTTATCTCTTTAGTTTTTACCCCGCCTCTTGTTACCATACTATCATTAAAAGAACGAGTATCTTTTACTACAAAACTGAACCTTTGAAGACAGTCCAATATTCTTTTACGCTCTTCTTTTGTTATTGAAGAAGCAAGTTTTTCTTCATCAAGTTTAGCATACCTCAAAAAAGGTGAAATTAATGCAAGCGGTAAGAGGTTTTTAAAAAGGTTTTTAAGCTGTTTTTTTGAGTTGGTTTCAAGTTCTCTTATTAGACGGTTATCGAGAGTTTTATCATCAAGACCTGGTTTTAGGTTTATTACTATATTTAAAAGACCTTTATCCTTATTTTCTGATATTATCCTGCTAAGGTTTAAGGCAGCTGGACCACTTATTCCATAATGAGTAAATATTATTTCTCCAAATTCTTCGCCAATTTTTTTACCTTCAAGTTCTGCCTGTATCACTATATTTTTAAGAGTTGTTCCTTGCCATTTTTTTACGTACCACTCTTCAGTGATAATTCCACATAAAGCAGGAAGAGGGTCAATAATTGTATGCCCAAGATCTTTAGCCCATATATATCCGTCTCCTTCTGAGCCAGTATCTGGAAAACTTGCTCCACCACAACATATTACTAATTTTTCGCAAGCAAAAGAGTTTTTTGATGTTGTTAGTTCAAAGATTTTTCTTCTGTAACTTATATTTGTGACGCTACTTCTAAGGTGCAAATGTATCTTCTTTTCAGCAATAAGAACTTTAAAAAGATTGGCTATATCTTCTGCTTTTTCGCTGGCAGGATATACTCTTTTTCCCCGTTCAACTTTTATTTTTAGCCCATTAGATTCAAAAAAATCTATAAGGTCAGAATTGAAAAACCGAGCAAAACCATTCCTTAAAAAATTACCGTTCCTATATTTAGGAAAAAACTCGTCAAGAGTACTTAGATTGGTTATGTTCCCCCGTTTATTGCCAGTTAAAAGGAGTTTTTTACAGATATCATTATTTTTTTCAAGAAGAAGTACTCTCTTATTGTTTTCGCTTGCTTTTATTGCAGCCATACACCCTGCAGGACCTGCACCAACTACTATAACATCAAAATATTCTTTTTTTTCTTCCATTAATTTTAATTCCTTTTCACTACACTTGAGTAAGACGACTATAGGATAAACACTCGCAAAGACGGAATGGGGGGTGCCTTCTATTCGCCCATTTTGTCGTCCGAACGCAAAATTTGTAATCCTGAACTTGTTTCAGGATCTCTAACTTAATCCACGCTGGTAATAGATACAGCGTAAAAACGAGATTCCGGATCAAGTCCGGAATGACATATAGGGGTAACCTCATCCTTTATCGTTCAGTCTTTCGTTTTTGGTTAAGTTGCTAACAGCCCTTCCACCTACGCTACAATGCAAGCTTCGGCGGACAAGCCTCATCCCATTAACCTCTCTGCAAACTCTTGGGGACTTACTACCCCAAACATCCTCAAGGGTAGAGGGCAAAAAAGGGGAGTGAGTAGACACCCCATACGCTTTTCTTTTATGCTCTTATCTGCCGTTTTGTGGCATTGCGAGGAATGCCTTCTAATGACGTGGCAACCCTCGTATTTATCCTTATTATTTTTTTGTCTATTCACGAATTGCGAGGTGCTACTACAACTCAAGCAAGAATCGGGCTGTTAACAAAAGGTTCAAGCCTTTTGTTCCCCTACTCTGAGCCTGTTGAACCCTTCGGAGACGCCCTTTGTGCAGAAGGGTAAGTTCTCAGAGTGCCCGATTGTTGTGTAGAAGGTGTATGCGCCGTAGCACCAGAGTGAGTAGACACCCCATACTTTTTTGTCCCTTTTTTAGTGTTTAAAATGTCTGGTCCCTGTCAAAACCATTGATATACCAAGTTTATTACAGGCAGAGATGACCTCTTTATCTTTTATAGAACCGCCCGGTTGGATAACGGATGTCACTCCAGCTTCTTTGGCTACTTGGATGCTGTCGGGGAAAGGAAAGAAAGCGTCTGAAGCCATTACAAGAGGTTCAATTGGTTCTTTGAAATTATCTTTCATCTTCATTACTGCAATTCTGGCTGAATCGTATCTTGACATCTGTCCTGCACCAATACCTATTGTGCGCTTTTTACTGCCGAGAACAATAGCGTTAGATTTAACAAATTTACATACTATCCACGCAAAATTTAATGCTTCTAACTCTTGTTTTGTGGGTTCTTTTTCTGTGACTATTTCAAATTTTTCGTATATTTTTTCATCAGGGGTCTGAATAAGAAAACCATCGTTAAGTGTTCTGAAATCATATTTTAAAGGAAACATATTAGGGCTCTCTATAATTCTTAAATTACCTTTCTCTTTAAAAATTTCGAGAGCATCCTCATCGTAACCAGGAGCAATAACCACCTCATAAAACCTTTTGATTATCTCTAAAGATATTTGTTTGTCTACCTTGCCGTTAAAACCTAATATGCCACCAAAAGCACTTAAGTCGTCTGTTTGTAGGGCTTTAGTATAAGCGTCTAATAGGGATTCTCCAGTAGCCGCACCGCAAGGATTAGAGTGTTTTATTATAGCACAACTATTTAAAGGTAATTGGTTGACAAGAGTATATGTGGCTTCCATATCAAGCAGATTGTTAAAAGATAGTTCTTTACCTTGAAACTGTTTACGAGGAAACATTGCCTGACCTTCAAATCTATACCAGGCTGCTTTCTGGTGCGGGTTTTCACCGTACCTAAGGTTCTCTACTTTTAGAAGCCGTAAATCTAAACTATCTGGGAGTGTTTCTTGACCTGTCTGTTTATCGAAAAAAGAAGATATAATAAAATCATATCTGGCTGTATGCCTAAAGACTTCTCTTGCGCATTCAAAAGAGAATGTTTCGCTTACATGACCATTGTTTTTATCCATCTCTTCTTTAAACTGTTCATACTGTTCTGGATTAGATAATACACATACATTCTTAAAATTTTTTGAAGCAGCCCTTATCATAGTTGGTCCACCTATATCTATATTTTCTATAATTTCTGCGTCAGTTCCACCCTTTTTGAGAGTCTCTTCAAATGGGTACAGGTTGCAGATGACAAGGTCTATAGGTAGAAGATTGTTTTCTGACATCTGTTTTTCGTGTTCAGTGTTGTCCCTTATGCTAAGGATACCTCCGTAAATTTTGGGGTGTAATGTTTTTACTCGCCCATCAAGTATTTCTGGAAACCCTGTAAAATCAGAAATATCTTGAACTTCTACCCCGTTACTTTCTAAATATTTAGAGGTACCTCCAGTAGAAAGTATTTCTACGTTATTTTTTTTTAAAAATTGAGCAATTTCTAAAATGTTTTTTTTATCCGAAACACTTAATATAGCTCTTCTTATCTTTATCATAACAGTTCTTCTCCTTTAATATTACCAGTATGTCTTTTTATATAAAAAATTAGTTGGTTTAGGGTAGTGCGGTGAAAAACTTAGTTCCTGATAAGCTTCTTTAGGTATTTCTTCTATAAATACAGATTTTCCGTTGAAAGAGTTATCGTGGTAGTTCTTCAAACAAAAAGATATATCTAACTATTCTTTTGCTCTTGTTGTTGCTACATAAAAAACTCTTCTTTCTTCTTCAAAATCTTCTGTAGCATATTTGTATGAGTACGGGAAATGGTTTTGGGATACCCCTATAATAAAGACGACTTTCCATTCAAGACCTTTTGCTTGGTGTATGGTGGATAAGATAACAGGCATATTTATAGAGGTGTTTTCTCCTTTGGAATGTTCCTGAAGAGAAGCCTCTGCAAGAAAATCAGAAAGGTTACCATAAGATTTTGATATTGATTTTAACATCTCAATATCTTCTTCCCTTTCTATAAATTCGTCATATTGTTTTTCAAGGTATTCAAAATATTTTTCTTTCATAATATAATCTATAGCAACAGATATTTCAGAAGTACCTAATTTATTTAAAAGTTTTAAGATATCAGTGACATTGTTTCTAATTTTTGGCGATAAGTTTTTGGAAGAAATTTTATCTGAAAAATCGTTTAAACTCTTTGAATTATCTATAATATCTAAAAGTGTTTCAGATGTTTTAGGTCCTACCCCTTGTGTTAAAGCGAAGATTCTTTTCCATGCAACTGTGTCTTTAAAATTTTCAACCAACCTAAGATATGCGATTACATCTTTGATGTGGGCTTGCTCAAAAAATCTTAAGCCACCTCTAATTATATAAGGTGTTTTTATTCTATTCATATCAATCTCTAATTTAGCTGCTTGGTATCTTGACCTAAACAGAACCCCAATTTCTGAAGGTGGAACACCCGATTTTATTAACTCTGCAATTTTATTAGATACAAACATTGCTTCATCTTCAGCTGCATAACATTGGACTATTAAAGGTTTAATACCGCTCTGTTTTGTGCTTTTAAGATGTTTCTCATACTGAAATTTATTTTTAGCAATTATCTTATTTGATAGATGTAAAATCTGAGGGGTGCTACGGTAATTGGTGTATAGATAGAAAGTTTTAGCGTTAGGGTATTTTTCAGGAAATTTTAATATATTTTCAATAGTAGCACCTCTAAAAGAGTAGATACTTTGGGCATCATCTCCTACAACAGTAATATTCTGGTTTATTTTGGTAAGTTGGTATAAAATTTTTGATTGAAGAGTGTTTGTGTCGTGGTATTCATCAACAAGTATATATCTAAACTTTTCTGAGATATCTCTACCTATATTTTCATCTTTCATTAAGGCATACCAGAAGAGTAAAATATCGTCAAAATCAAGAAGGTTGGCTTCTCTTTTTCTTTTCTTATATTCGGTAAAAATACTTTCCAACTGTGATGCTAAAGAAATATATTTAAACTCTCTGCTACCTATAATTTTTCTAAGATCAACACAAGTGTTAGTAGAGAAACTTAAAATACTTTTTATTTTTGCTGGTTTGGGTAATTTATCCTTATTTGGGTAACGGGAAACAATATCTTTTATAATAGAGATACTATCTGCCTCATCAATAATTATATAATTGGCAGGCATATTTAAATATTGAGAATAACGTCTTAAAAAAGAGTTCCCTACACGATGGAATGTGCCAGCACAAAGATTGTTAGGATAAAAATCTGTTAACTCTTCTATCCTATGTATCATTTCGTTAGCGGCTCTATTGGTAAAAGTAACAAGCATTATAGAAGCAGGGGGTATACCTTGTTCAATAAGGTAACAAACCCTATATACAAGTACCCTTGTTTTGCCAGAACCAGCCCCTGCTAATACAAGGCAAGGACCTTCCGCTTCTTTAACTATCTGTAGTTGCTCAGAGTTTAGTTCTTTTGAATAATCTAAAGTGGGGAAAAACCTGCTATTCATTTAATACTTCCTATGGTGAGATATAGTACAGACATTCTTACTGCTATACCGTTTGTAACTTGATTTAATATTAGGGAGTTTTTTGTTGAAGCTATTTCAGATTTAATTTCAACTCCACGGTTCATTGGACCTGGATGCATTATAAGCGCACCTTGTTTGATAAGTTTATATTTATCTTTGTCGATACCATAAAACATACTATACTCTTTTAAAGACGAAAGGTAGTTTTCTTTCTGTCTCTCTTTTTGAAGCCTTAAAATATAAACAACATCAGCATCTTTTAAAGCTTCTTCTATGTTATAGGTAACAGTAACTCCCATTTTATCTATGTCTGCTGGAATTATTGTTGGCGGACCACAAAGATAAATCTTTGCACCTAATTTGTTAAAACCCCATATATTAGACCTTGCAACCCTACTGTGAAAGATATCGCCTATAATGGCAACCTTTATACCTTCAATATTTCCTAAACTCTCTTTGACAGTAAAAAGGTCAAGTAATGCCTGAGTAGGATGTTCGTGGCACCCGTCTCCTGCGTTTATAACTGCTGAAGAGACGTTTCTGCTAATAATTTCAGGAGCACCTGAAATTGAATGCCTAACAACAAAACAATCCACTTTCATAGCTTCAATGTTTTGAGCGGTATCAACAATGGTCTCTCCTTTTGAAACGCTCGAAGTAGCAACTTCAAAACTTAAAATATCTGCTGAAAGCCGTTTTGCTGCCAACTCAAACGAAGTTTTTGTTCTTGTGCTCGGTTCAAAAAAAAGGTTGACTATTGTTTTGCCTCTTAAAGCGGGCACTTTTTTGATTGGTCTGCTACTTATTTCTTTAAACGATAGAGCAGTTTCAAGAATATTTTCTATATCTTTCCGTGAGAGGTATTCAAGTCCTATCAGGTCTTTTGCTTGCCATGCCATTTTTATTTAAAAGTAGAATTTCATCTTTATCATCAATCTCTTTTACCTTTACTTCCACCATCTCTTTTGATGTAGTTGTAATAAATTTACCTATAAAGTCTGCTTCTATGGGAAGCTCTCTATGACCTCTATCTATAAGCACAAAAAGTTTTACCATAGATGGTCTGCCAAGGTCAGTGATAGCGTCTAATGCGGCTCTTATAGTTCTACCAGTAAAGAGCACATCATCAATCAACAGAACGTTTTTTCTATCTATATCAAAAAAAATATCTGTCTGTGAAACTATTGGATGTGAACCTATCTTACTGAAATCATCTCTATATAAATTTATATCAAGGTACCCCACAGGAATTTCAGGATTACCTAATAAACATTTGAGCCTGTCTGCCAATATAGCGCCTCTTCTTTTAATACCAATTATAACAAAGTTTTTTCTACCCAATTTTTTTTGGATGGTAGTGGCAGAACTTCTCATAATAGATTCCATTTCTGTTTCATCCATTATTTTTTTTATCATAACAATATAATACCATATAAGTTAAATAAGTTAAATTATGGTTAGTTTTAAGAGAAAACTATAAACAAAAAAAGAACGATTACCTTTCTGTTATAAAAAGCAGCCTATTCCCGTTTTTTATTTAATTTACCAAGTAAGTTTGTGGGGCGTTTTGTTCTTTCTCTGTATCCACCAAGAAGTTAGATCAGTAGAGTGAACCCTTGTTGCGGTAATAAACCTGTCTTCTGTTACAGATTCAACATGACCGTCAATAAAGAGAAGGTTTATCAATCCGTTGTGGCGGAAATCCGCAGTGCCGCCACCAGATGCCATAGTTGCACTTCCAGGAGAAACGTTAAACCGTTGGTGTAGGTAATAGGTTGTGCCCGGCATACCAGACGCTAACCCTCCATTGGGAATGGTGATAGAGTCTCCAATAATCCAAAAATCTGCTTGGTATTCAACTGCGTCAGACTTGACCCATCCTCCTGCCCCGTTGAAAGCACGAAAAGCAGATAGACTGTTAGCCGCTGTCCTGAAACCGTAGTAAGAATCAGGTTTTGAAGTCGTATATTGGTATGGAAGAGTAGTCGGACAACAAATCACGGTGGGCGATAGGTAATTTCTCAAATCACCATATGTCCTGTATGTATTTGACAATGTGGGAACGCAAGAGTTTAACCTTAAAGGCACCCATCCCTTCCAATCCTCAGCATACAAAAGAAGCCCTATCCCTACCTGTTTAAGGTTATTTGTGCATGTTGCCGCTTTTGCACGCTCTCTTGCTTTACTGAGTGCAGGCAGAAGCATTGCTGCCAATATGGCTATAATGGCTATGACCACAAGGAGTTCTATCAACGTAAAACCTCTTTTTTTTCTCATTTTTTATCACCTCGCTTATTTAAAGAACTGTTTTTTGACTCTCTCTTACCAGTAAACAGGCGAGAGAAACCTTAAATGAGTAGATTTAGGGTCCTTCAGTACAGGACTTGTGTTTCCTAAATAAAAATTGTTTCCCTGACAAGGAGAGAACGGGAATTGAGATCTTCTGATGGACATCCATTGACCTATCCCTGTACCACTTTTGGGTACACCTGTAGTTGTAATCCAAACTGCCCTTCCATCAACATAAAGAACATTAAACCCGTCAAGTCCGTGATTATCCCTTGCCTTGTAAAGCCTCCACCCGTAACCTATTCCTGAACCCTGCACAGGAGCGTCAGCCATTATGACCGTTTCAGGATGTGTTTGTACATTTAATCCAGAAGCGTAAAGATAAGAACAACTACTTGGTGCGGTTGCTTGTAATACTGTTAGTGAACCGCTTCTATATAGAGCACCGGGGCTGTAATCTGTGTTAGGTTCATCGTCAAGTCTGGAACTCGGGCAGACAAAAAGTTTGTAGTCTGTCACATACTGCGGAGTTTCAAACTTGGGTGTAGCAGGATTTAACTGTCCCGTAAGAAGAGCAAGAGACATATTGGTATTTGCAGAAAAATAACCTAACTGAGTAGAGGTTGGCCATTTTGCTTCATCGTCAAAACCATAATATGTTGGGAACCATCCGTTCCAATCTTGGGCGTATATTAGAAGCGCTAACCCTAATTGCTTAAGGTTGTTTAGACATACAGATGCTTTTGCCTTTGCTCTTGCTTTGCTGAGAGCAGGAAGTAGCATAGCCGCTAAAATAGCTATAATAGCAATCACTACTAACAATTCAATGAGAGTAAAACCTTCTTTCTTTCTCATTATTCTCACCTCCTTTTCTCAAATTTATACAGATATTTTTTCAAAGAAAGTGTTATGTTACACAGAGTTATAATAAACTTGTTTTTTATACAACAGCATAAAAACTCAAATCATCTTGCCATAAGACAGATTTTACCTTTACTCTTATTTTACTCTTTCTCTCTCAATTTTGTCAAATGTTTTTAAGCGAGAGTTGCCTCGAGTATGTCCGAGGGACTTGTCCCATAGTTTTTCTGAGGGAGGGGGGGAAGTTTGAGTGGGTTTCCCCTATTCCTACAAACCAGTGAGGCAGACTATCGGCTCTGAACG
Organism: bacterium; assembly: GCA_023230585.1. Taxonomy (NCBI): domain Bacteria; species bacterium. The sequence goes on along the minus strand of JALNXB010000007.1, from coordinate 45,529 downwards.
ATGTTTACTGATATTGCATAAAAATGCACTTATATACCTTGCATAATTCTTTTTGCAAGAATAGAAGGGAGCCCTCGTTTTATGATTTTGTCTCTTGTTGTTTTTAGCGGATATGTGATTCTGTGTAGCACAATTGTTTGTTCTTCTAAGTCGTGTATACCCACACAAGCAAAAGGCAGTCCATCTCTTGGTTGTCCAACGCTTCCTGTGTTGATGATATATTTATAATCTTGTTTTATATCAACTTCAAGGGTACCACTGAAGGTAGGTAGGATTGTTTCAATTTTACCATCGGATATACTTTGTTTAAACCCTCCGGGCAAATGGGTATGTCCCACAAAGCAGATGTTCTGTTGAAGAATAGAAAACTCTTCTGAGACACTTTTAATAGAAACAAGATATTTGAATAATGGATTTGAAACAGATGCGTGAGCGTAAAGAACCCCACTTTTTTCAACCTTCTCTTGCCATTCTTTAAAACCTTCTATAAAGGAAGACGGTAAATGTTCTTTTGTCCATATAAGAGCAAGCCGTGCAGTTTCTTTAAGGGCAGACATATCATCACGAACAAGATATTCTTCGTGGTTACCTCTCACTAAAATGGAGGCTTTCTGAGAGACTATCTCTACGCAGGTTTCTGGGTCTGGTCCGTATCCCACAATATCGCCGAGAGAAACAATGGTGTCTGTCTTATCTTCAAGAAAATCTAAGGATGCTTTCAATGCTTCCAAATTTCCGTGAATATCTGAGATTATACCTATTTTCATAATTATTGGTACAGATAATTGTTTATATCTTTTATTAGTTCTGTAAAAGATGCATATCTCTTATCTGGGTTTTTTTGAGTAGCTTTATTAAAAATTAATTCAGGTTTATAATCTTTAATTTTATCTGTCAAAACTTCTTTCATAACAACACCAAAAGAGTAAATGTCGCTTCTTTGATTAAATACACCTTGTTTTCTCTCTGGAGCCATATAGCCTGCAGTCCCACCCGAATGTTCTGTTTTTCTAAACCACCTTTGTATAGGGCGTGCGTAACCAAAATCAGTAAGTTTGAAAGAGTTTGTGGTTGGGTCGTAAAGGATGTTTTCAGGTTTTATATCATTATGTATAATATTTTTGTTGTGCGTAAACTCAAGGGCTTCCGCAACCTCTTTTAGCATTTTTAGCGATTGTTTATCGTTGACACTTGAATTTTGTAAAAAATTTCTAATGTTTTTACCTCCAACATACTCCATAAAAATAAAAAATGAAAGCCCAGTTTTTCCATAAAAATAGACCTGTATTATATTCTTATGGTTCAACTTTTTTTGTATTTGTGCTTCTTTTGCAAACCTTTTTATTTGTATTGGCTCTCTTCTGTATGGATGTAAAACTTTTAAAGCAGCAATATTCCCATATTTAGCTTTACCATTTGCGCTTGTACATTTGTATACAGTTGAAGTTGCACCTTGCCAGATTCTTTCCTCTACAGTGTAATCTGAAACAGTAGTCCCAATCAATGTAGATGAATTATTGTGATAAGACATTAAAACCCCTTTCTATTAAATATAAAGATTAATAAAATAGAATTAAGAGGATTGTTGTAGAGGAAGGAGAAAAGCGAATGGTTTTATTAGGTTATGAATTATAGTTCTTTAAAAATCTTCTAAAATGACAATATATTAAATAATTTTTGTATAACTTTACCTCTCTTCCTAATCCTCCTTTTTTATCCTCTGCACTATTGTTTTGTTTTTTTGTTTGCTTATACTTTTATTATACCTCTTTACAATTTGTTTTGCCAATTGAATAATCTAAACCTTTTTTATATTTTAGGATATTGGGTACCAGTATGTATTACTCAAAGGATATCTTCTTTTTTTCTAAAATATATTTACTTATCTCCATAGCAAAAAGCGGAAATGTTGATATAAGCAAAACAATGAACCAGTCTAATGTCCCGAGAGGTTCTGTTTTGAATATTTTTTGTGCTTTCGGAATAGATACAGCACCTATTTGTAATAAAAAAGATGCAAGGGTTGCGAGTATCAATTTGGTATTACTGAATATTCCAAGTTTGAAAATGGATTTTGTAAGGCTTCGACAGTTGAAAGAGTGGAACAGTTGAGAACAAGCAAGGACAACGAAAGCTCCTGTTCTTGCTCTCCCTTCACTGCCTTTTTCAACAAAAAGTATAAATGTAAACGCTAATAGAACGCATAATGACATAAAAACTCCTTGAACCAATATTAATATTGCCATCTTTTTGGAAATTATTGAAACTTCTGGGTTTCTTGGCGGCCGAGACATTATTGATTTATCTATAGGTTCCATTCCAAGCGCTAACGCTGGTAAACCGTCTGTTACAAGATTTATCCAGAGAATATGTATAGGAAGAAGAGGAATAGGTAATCCTACAAGGGCAGCAACAAGCATTACAAGAATCTCCCCTGTATTACAAGAGAGAAGGTAGTGGACAAACTTTTTTATGTTATCATAAATACCTCTCCCTTCTTCTACTGCAGCAACTATTGATGCAAAATTATCATCCCTAATTACCATATCAGAAACCTCTTTTGTGACATCGGTGCCTGTTATTCCCATAGCCACACCGATATCTGCTTGCTTAACTGCTGGCGCATCGTTAATACCGTCGCCAGTCATAGCAACAACCTCACCTGCTTTACGCCAAGCCCTTACAACCCTTAATTTATGTCCAGCAGAAACCCGCGCATAGACTGAAATATTTTTTATTCTGCTTAATAAGGTTGCCTCATCATAAGAGTTCAATTCTTCACCTGTTAAAGCAATAGAATCCTTCTCTAATATATTAAGTTCTTTAGCAATCGCTAAGGCTGTGTTTTTGTGGTCCCCTGTTATCATTACAGTTCTTATGCCTGCCTGTTTACATTTGGCTATAGAAATCTTTGCTTCTAACCTTGGTGGGTCTATCATTGCTGTGAGCCCAATAAGTGTTAGCCCTGTTTCTAATGAAGTGGCGTTATAGTTATTAGGTATATTTTCAATTTCTTTGTAAGCAATAGCCAAGACTCGCATTGCTTTATCAGTAAATTGGTTATTCTTTTCAATGATGTTGTTTATATCTATCTCAGTAATATCAAGTATCTGTCCATCTTTTACAATAAAATTACAGTCTTTGATGAGTTCTTCTACTGCACCTTTTGTGAAAAGAAAAATATTTCCATCATCTTTTTTACTCTTTCGTATAACTGTCATCTTTTTACGTTCTGAATCAAAAGGAAACTCATCTAAAAAGATGAACTCTTCTTCTAATGTTTTTTTCCATAAACCAACTTTTGCTGCGGCTGTTAAAAGGGCTGCTTCAGTTGGGTCTCCATTTACTTTGTATGTGTTGTTATCTTTGAACAACTCAGCGTTGTTACACAAAATAGAGGTTTGTAGTAACTCTCTTAGGTAAGGATAGTTTTTTAAATCTATTTCGGATTCGTTTAATTCATATTTGCCTTCTGGTTTGTAGCCAGCGCCAGTAATATTAAAAGTTTTATCATCTACAAAAATCGTTCTAACTGTCATTTCGTCTTTTGTTAAGGTTCCAGTTTTATCAGAACATATAACCGTTGTGCATCCCAATGTTTCAACAGAAGGGAGTTTTCTTATAAGAACATTCCGTTTTACCATTCTTTGAACGCTTAAAGCCAGCACTATTGTAACAACAGCAGGTAATCCTTCAGGTATGGCAGCTACAGCAAGGCTAACAGAGGTTAAGAAAATATCGGCTAAATTTCCTCCTCGTAACCATTGGAGAGTAAAAACGATGAAAACAAGAAAAAAACAGACAAACACTATTTTTTTACTAAACTCTTCAAGTTTTTTTTGTAGAGGGGTAGTCTCTTTTTTTATCTCTTTTATTATTTTACCTGTTTTCCCTATTTCTGTGTTCATACCAGTATCAACAACTATTACTGTGGCTTTACCAGAAACTACCGTTGTTCCCATAAGCACCATATTAGACGCTTCTCTTATGGAAATTTTTGTCTCATTTATAGTGGAAGCATTCTTGGCAATAGGGAGAGATTCGCCTGTTATAGTAGATTCTTGAACCCTAAAATTTGAACTTTGCCAAGCAATTCTACTATCTGCAGGGACTTTGTCTCCTGATTCAAGTTTAACAATATCCCCAGGGACAAGTTTAGAGGAAGGTATGATTATATATTGTTTGTTACGGAGGGTCTTTGCTTGAGTAGAAGAAAGTTTTTTTAATGCAGATAAAGATTTTTCGGCTCTATATTCTTGAACAAAACCAAAGAGAGCGTTCAGTATGATAATAGCAAATATAACTATAGCATCTACCCATTCATTAAGAAATCCAGAGATAAGAGCAGCAGAAAAGAGTACCCAAATAATAAAATCTTTAAATTGTTCGAAAAATATTATTAGAGAGGAACGCCCCCCAGTATCTTCGAGTTCATTTAACCCGAAGTTTTTGAGTCGTTGTTTTGCCTCTTCTTCTGAAAGACCTTCTGTTAAACTTGCTTTTTTTAACTCAAGCACATCTTCAATAGATAAATTCCAGATTTGCTTCATTTTGCGTTATTCCTAATAGTAGGAAAATTATGTTGTCTCTTTTTTTTCTGTGATTAAACAGTTGTGAAATATTTATAATGACGATGACTATAAGGATAAAAATAGTTGTAAAGATGAGTAGTGTCAACAACTATTGTTTTGTCATAGCGAAATTCTGTTCATTATAAATGCGAATTGATACATTATTAAAGCATTTTTTTCTATTTTGTGTCAAATTACTATTTTAAATTGGTTTTAAGAGGTGTTATAATAGTATAAGTATAAGAGTAAAGAAAACATAAAGGTGAAAAATGACTAAAAAGTTAAACAAACTTAAAGGTGTTATATTCGATTTTGATGGAACTCTGGTATCAATACATATAGATTTTAAAAAATTGAAAAAAAATTTACTGGAAAAAGCAGAGGAAGCCTCTTTTCAAATACCAGATAAAAATTTACCTATCTTGGAGTTTCTCGAGTATATAAGAAAAAATAATAGCGAAAATAACAAGACTGAAGATTTTATATCTGATATAAATATGTCGTTACTCAATGAAGAGATAAGAAGCGCTGAAAAAGCAAGACCTTTACCGGGTAGTTTGAAACTGATTAAAGATTTAAGTGAAAAAGGGATTAAGATAGGTATTTTTACTCGTAACTGCAAGCAAGCAGTAAATTGTGTTATTGAAAAATTTAATATATCTTGTGATGTTGTAATAACAAGGGACGATGTTTGTAATGTAAAACCTGCCCGTGAGCACCTTGAGAAGACTGCTAAGTTATTGGGGTTGAAGAACAATGAAATTCTTGTTGTAGGCGACCATTCTATGGATATAAAGAGTGCAAAAAATTTTCAAGCTCTCTCTTGTGGAATCGTTTCTGAATATTTTACAAGATATGATTTTGAACAAGAAGAAGCAGATTTTATATTTGAAAATTTAGAAGATATTGGGTATCTTTTTGGGATAAAACCTTTAAAAACAGGTAAATTACCTAATGGTCTTCTTGAATATCTTTTAAAAACTTACATAAAAAACGATTCTTCTGTAATTGAGGGACCTAAAATAGGTGTTGATTGCGCAGTTTTTAAACCAGACGCTGATATCCTTTTTGCCAAGACCGACCCAATAACTCTTGTAGGAAGTGATATAGGGACTTATTTGGTTAATGTAAACATCAACGATATCCTTGTTATGGGAGGTATGCCAAGATGGTTTCTCTGTAGTCTTATATTTCAGCAAGGCACAACATTAAACGAAATTGAAGGTGTATTTTCTCAAATATCTTACCATTGCAATAAGTATAATATAAATTGGATAGGTGGGCATACAGAAATATCTGAATCGGTAAAAAACAATGTTGCCTGCGGATTTCTTACAGGTGTTAATATAAAAAATAGACATAAAAGAGAAGAGGCTATAAAAGAAGGAGATAAGGTTTTTCTTGTTAGAGAAGTAGGTATAGAAGCTGTTTCAATAATTGCAAGAGAGAAGTACGAATTTTTGAAAGAACATTTTGAAGTAGAGATACTTGATAGATTGGTTAACTCTATAAAAATTCCTGGTATTAATATTCTAAATGAAGCAAAATTGTTATGGGAAAACTTTCCAATCAAAGCCATGCACGACCCTACCGAAGGTGGTTTGTCAACTGCCCTATACGAACTTGCTTACAGATATAAGATAGGTATTGAGTTTACAGAGGAAAAGTTGATTTTTCATCCGTATATCTGGGAACTTGCTTCAATCTTTGATTTGAATCCGTATGGCATAATATCTTCAGGATGTATTGTGGGTATTATTGGTGTTAACCAAGCGGAAGCAATGGCAGAATTTATGAAAACTAAAGGAGTAAAATGTGCCATTATTGGAGAGGTTGTTGGTAAAGATGGTGTATATATTAAAAGCGGGAAAGAAGAGAAAAAACTAACAGTTTTTGAGAGAGATGAGATAACCAAACTTTAAGTTAATATATTAAACAACTAAGTTTTTAAGTCTTTTGCTCTCTTATTTACAATAAAAACCTTTTAGAGAATGGGAAATAGTATCGCATTGGTTTTATTGTTGGTATGGGAATAGACATTTTAATTTGACAATTTATGAAAAAATATGATAAAGTTTTAGCATAGTTTGTAAACAAATGTGGCTAAAAACCACCTATTATTCAGAAAAACTGTGTGTATGGGTTAACACAGGTAAAACCTTTATATTAAAGGTAAGGTTCTGTTTTAATATCCAATATCAAAATTAATAGGAGAAACAATGGAAAGAAAATACGAAGGATGCTATCTGTTGAAAGCTGAATTATCGGAAGAGGAGATTGAAAAAGAAGCTGGTTTCATAGTAGAGAGCATATCAGGTGCAGGGGGGAAATTTGTTAAAAAAGAATTGTTAGGAAAAAGAGAACTTGCATACCTTATAGATAAAAATACTGAAGCTATCTATTATGTTTTTTATTTTACATCTCTCCCAGAACAGATAGAAACTATTAAGGCCTCCCTTGCAAGAAGAGAAAACATCTTAAGGTATCTTATTGTGCAACGTAAAAGGTTGCCAAAAGAGGAGGTAGATAATGGCGGGACCAAATCTGAATAAAGTTTTTTTGATAGGTCGTCTTACAAGAGACCCTGAACTTAGATACACCCCTTCAGGGCAAGCTGTAAGCACTCTGGGGTTTGCTGTTAACCATGAATATTTTTCAAAAGATGGGAAAAGAGAAGAGACCTGTTATGTGAATCTTGTTGTATGGGGCAAAAGAGCTGAGGTGTGTGCGGAGTACCTTAGAAAAGGGAGCCTGATTTTTGTTGAAGGAAGGCTACAGTATAGAAAATGGGAAACACAGGATAATGAAAAGAGGTCAATTATAGAAGTTTATGTTGAAGATTTTCAATTTTTAGATAAACCAGATGTTACAATCCCTCAAAAGGAGGAAAGCCAAGATGGTAAAGAAGAGAGTTAAGGTTTGCCAGTTTTGCAAATCTGCAGTTGATGAGATAGATTATAAAGATATAGGAAGAATAAGAAGGTTTACCAGTAGTCGTGGTAAAATTTTGTCTACCAAGGTAACAGGAACGTGTGCTAAACATCAAAGAATGCTCGCAAAATCTTTAAAAAGGGCAAGGTTTTTGGCTATGTTGCCCTATATAAAAACATAAGGAGTGTGCATAAAGATGAAGGTTATATTCTTACAGGATATAGAAGGAAAAGCTGCAAGAGGCGATGTTAAGGATGTCCCAGAAGGTTACGCTCGCAATTTTCTTATTCCTAAAGGAATTGCCGTAGAGGCAACTCCTCAGAATATGAATAAACTGAAGAAGGAAACAGAGCAGATTGAATTAAAAAAGAGTAAAAAACTTGCTTATGCAAAAGAGATGAAGAACAAGTTGAAAGATGTTTCCATAACAGTTCACGCAAAAGCAGGGCTTGATGACAAACTTTTTGGAGCGGTTACATCAGAAGATATTGCAGTGGCTATAAACCAGCAGACAGGAGTTGAACTTAACAAATATCAAATACTACTTGAACATCCTCATAAAGTTCTTGGTATATATAAAGTTCCTGTAAAATTTGGTGAAGGAGTGACAGGGGAAGTTAAAATATGGATTGTAAGGGAAGAGTAAGATGTCTTCAAGGAAAAAAAGCAATCTTCAAAATAAAATCCCACCACAAAACCTGGATGCAGAAAAAGCAATACTTGGTTGTATCCTTATTAACGAAGAAGCTAAGATACAAGCATTTGAGAGTTTAAGGCCAGAATATTTTTATAGCGAAGTTCATAAGACAATATTTCTTTCAATATGCGACCTTTTTGAAAAGAATGAAAAGTGTGACCTTATAACTTTGACAAATCAACTTCAAAGAAAAAATCTTCTTGAATATATTGGAGATGTCACCTATTTGTCTGAACTCGTTGAAATGCTTCCTACTGCAGCAAACATTGATGAGTATCTTAAAATAGTAAAAGATAAATATCTTCTTAGGACAATCATTGAAAACGCTACTAAAATAATTACAGAAGCTTCAGGAGAACCTGAAGAAATCGATTCTTTTATTGATAAAGCAGAAGCATCTATTTTTGAGATTAGTCAACACAAATCTGGTAAGAACGTTTACGCATTAAAAGAGTTGGTCAAAGACAATGTTGAAAAAATTGAAGAGATACACGATAAAAAAAGTTTTGTAACTGGAATCCCTACTGGATTTATCGACCTCGATAAAGAAACGACAGGGTTGCATCCTGCCGATTTTGTTATTGTAGCTTCAAGACCTTCTATGGGTAAAACTTCTTTTGCTTGCAATATAGCCCTTAATATCAATTCAGGTATAAACAAGTACCCTGTTCTTATATTTAGCCTTGAGATGAGCAAAGACCAACTTGTGCAGAGAATGTTATGTTGTGAAGCAAAAATCAATCTTAAAAGTCTTAGGCAAGGGATGCTTTCAGATAAGGATATGGGAAATCTTCTTGTCGCAGCTGGAATGTTAGAGGAAGCACCGATTTTTATTGATGATACACCACAATTGAATGTTTTTGAAGTTAGAGCAAGAGCCAGAAGGTTAAAAGCAAATGAGGATATACAACTTATAATAATAGATTACCTACAATTGATGAAGAGCAGGTATAGGAGTGAGAATAGGCAACAGGAGATAACCGATATTTCTGCTTCACTTAAAGCACTTGCTAAAGAATTGGATGTCCCTGTAATTGCTATTTCTCAGTTGAGTAGGGCAACTGAACATAGGGAAGGCAGGGAGCCGGTCTTGTCAGATTTACGAGAAAGTGGTTCTCTTGAACAGGATGCTGACCTTGTGTTACTACTTTTCCGAGAAGATTTTTACAAAAAGAAGGGTGAAGAGTATAATGGTATTGCAAATATCATAATAGCTAAACAGAGAAACGGGCCGACAGGAACGATTGAGTTGGCTTATTTAAAAGAATATACCCGTTTTGAAAATCTTGCACGAAGATAAGGCAAAAGGTGTTTTTAAAAAATGGTAAATTGTGCTGAAAAACTCGGTAAAGGAGTTATTGAGGCAATACGTTATTTTGGCTCTCTTTTTATGCTCGTTTTTAATTCCTTTCGACATATAGTTGTTTCTGGTAAAAGAGGCAACATACAAAAGCATATAGAAAAAATAGGGATAGATTCATTTCCATTGGTAGGCATTATATCTGCTTTTATAGGTATGATTCTTATTATGGAGACTGCCTATACATTAAAGAAGTTTGGTGCTGAAATATATGCTGGTAGCATAGTTTCTATCTCAATGATTAGGGAGCTTGGACCTGTCTTTGTAGCTTTTGTTCTTGCAGGAAGAGTAGGGGCTTCAGTTTCGGCAGAGATAGGTAGTATGAAAATAACTGAACAGATAGACTCCTTAAAAATGCTTGCTGTTGACCCTGTAGCATATCTTGTTACACCAAGATTAATTGCAGGGTTAGTTTCTTTGCCTGCCTTATTTCTTATCAGTTTTTTTCTTTCTATTCTTGGTGGTTTTATTGTTGGTGTTTTTGTTGTAGATATACCTTCAGGTATGTTTTTATACCAGACCTTCCGATTTATTACATTTAAGGACCTATTGGTAGGGTTTACTAAATCACTGGTTTTTGCTGTTGTGATAATGAATGTTTCTGCCCATGAAGGTTTAAGGGCGGAAGGGGGCGCTGTTGGTGTTGGTAAAGCGGCAACAAATTCGGTGGTAGTTTCTTTTTTCCTAATAATTTTGACTAACCTTATACTGACAGGAATTTTTTACTTTATTTAAAAAATAATGGATGAAATAATAAAAATTCAAGACCTTCAATTAAGGTTTGGTGAGTTGGAGGTGTTAAAGGGAGTAAATTTAAGTGTTTTGGCAGGAGAATCTCTTGTTATAGTGGGAAGTTCCGGTTGCGGAAAATCTGTTTTATTGAAAGCAATACTTGGTCTCATTAAAAAGACTTTTGGTGAAGTATACTTGTTTGGCAAAAGAACCGATAGTATGAATGAAAAGGAATTTATGTCAACTCGCAGTAAAATAGGTATGGTGTTTCAAAATTCAGCTCTTCTTGATTCTTTACGTGTATGGGAAAACGTGGGTTTTTATTATCTTTACCATACAGATTACTCTGAGGATAAGATAAAAGGTATGGCAATTGATATACTTAAAGATGTTGGGATGGAAAATGTTGAAGATTTTTTGCCTGAACAACTTAGCGGAGGTATGAAAAAGAGGGTTTCAATAGCCAGAGCTTTGATTTCAAAACCTAAAATGCTTTTTTATGATGAGCCAACAACAGGATTAGACCCAATAACAAGCGAAAGTATAATGAACCTTATCAGAGATATACACATTAAATTTAAAACCACAGATATTACTGTTACTCACGATGTTAAACTTGCTTCCTTTATCTCTGATAGGATTGCTCTTATAAACAACGGTGTGATAGAAGATATAGGAACTTTTGAAGAATTGAAAAAGAAGAGTAATAATCCCATTATTCAAAGTTTTATTGAAAAGGGAGTGTCCAATGAAAAAAAATAGTTTTTCCACAGAAATAAAGGTTGGTTTTTTTATTTTAACAGCTCTGTTTGCTCTTGTATTGTTTGTTGTTATACAAGCTAAGGGTGGCAAATATAGGGGGTATGATCTTACTGCGTCTTTTGATTATGTGTCAGGTTTAGAGGTAGGGTCTCCTGTTAGAGTAAGTGGAGTTAGGGTGGGGGAAGTAAAATCTATAGATATTGTATATGATGTTGCCCCGAAAGTTCTTGTGAAGATGAAGATAAGGCAGGATGTAAAGATAGCACGGTATAGCAGGATAACTATACAGACTCTCGGTATTATAGGTGAAAAATATATAGAAATAGCGCCTAGCCAGAAGCAAGAATATATCAGTGCTGGAGAAACTGTTGAGGGAGATAATCCTTTGTCTCTTGAAAGAATAGCTGATGTTGGTCAGAGTATAGTTGTTAGGTTTAACGATATTCTTGGAGATGTACGAAACATTACAGGAGAAAAAGATGTTCAGGTGAATATTGGTAGATTGGTTAAAGGGGCAGCGTCTGCTACTGAAAGAATTGATAACTTTTTTGAACAGATGGAAGGTATGGCACAAGAGTTATCAGAAACCAATAAAAGCATACAGGATATGGTTGTAACTCAGACACCAAAACTGGAAGAGTTGGTCGACAACGCCAATCTTCTTCTGGTATCAGGAAAAGATAAAATGGAACTGACTATGGAAGATATTAGAGCCCTTGCAGTTGAAGGGAAAAAGTCAGGTAAAATGTTTGATGAAATATCTGGTGCTGCAAAAGAATTTAAATCTGTGGCTGAAGGAATGCAGGTTTTTATTGAAGACACTTCAAAAGAGGTTAAAAAGACTTCGCTACCTATACAGGAATTTTTTACAAAACTGCAAAATGAAGGTTTAATTTCTGAATTGATGAAAGAAAAAGAACTTCTTGGTCAAATAAAAACAGAAATGACTCTTTTACAGGAATCAACATCACAGTTCAAAGAGACTGCTGAAAAGATAAGTCTATTTTCAGACGAACTGAACAAACTTTTATTAAACATAAATGAAGGAAAAGGAAGTGTGGGACAGTTTGTTAGCAATGAAGAACTATATAAGGAAGTTTTAGATTTTGTTAAAGATATTAAAGCAAACCCTTGGAAACTTTTTATTAGAAGAAGAAATTGAGTATATGAAAAAAAATAGTAGAACAATATTTGCTTGTTCTGAATGTGGGTATCAGACAGTAAGATGGTTGGGTAAATGTCCTGATTGTGGTGGTTGGAACACTCTTATTGAGGAGTTCACAGGTAAAACCAAAAAGAGTGTTATAGGATTATCAAAACCAGAACAACTTAATGAAATACAAGTTGAAAAAGTTTCAAGAGTGAACACAAACATAAGAGAGTTTGATAGGGTTATGGGCGGTGGCGTAGTTCACGGCAGTCTTGTTCTTATGGCTGGCGAACCAGGGATAGGTAAATCTACTCTGCTTTTGTCTATAGCAGGCAAACTTTCTGAACTTGGGTGTAAGGTGCTTTATATAAGTGCTGAAGAGTCGAAAACACAGGTTAAGATTCGTGCTGAAAGACTTGGACTTGGTTCTGAATCTTTGTATCTTCTCTGCACAACCGATATGTTGTCTGTCAAAGACGCCCTTGAAACTTTAAATCCTGATTTTACTATTGTTGACTCAATTCAGACGGTATTTGATTCAGATATACCTTCAACTCCGGGTTCTGTTACTCAAATTCGAGAGAATGCAAACTATTTCCTTAACTACTCAAAAAATAGCGGTTCTTCCGTTTTTCTTATAGGACATATAACCAAAGAAGGTGTTATTGCTGGTCCAAAACTCCTTGAACACGTAGTTGATACTGTCCTCTCTTTTGAAGGAGAGGCAAGGTCAAACCTAAGAATTTTAAGAGCTACAAAAAATCGTTTTGGATCAACTTCTGAAATAGGTGTGTTTAGTATGGAAGAGAAAGGGTTGCAAGAGATTCCAGATGCGTCGTCTCTATTTTTACCTTCTTTAAGTCAAAACCTCTCTGGTTCAGTTATTTTTCCTAATCAGGAAGGTTCTCGAACTCTTCTTGTTGAGATACAAAGTCTGGTTACACCTTCTTATTACGGTATCCCTAAAAGGTCTGTGTTAGGGCTTGACTACAATAGGGTTTCTATGATTTTAGCTGTATTAGAAAAAAAACTTCATTTAACCTTTAACACCTTTGATGTATACTGTAACACAGGAGGCGGTCTAAAAATTTCTGAAACATCCTCTGACCTTGCCGTAGCAGTATCTTGTGTTTCTTCTTTAAAAGATTCTCCACTTGCTGAAGGTTCAATTTTTATGGGAGAGATTGCTTTAACAGGAGAAATAAGACACATTTCGCACGTAAATAGAAGAGTTAAAGAAGCGGAAAGACTTGGGTTTAAAACTGCAGTTGTTCCTGAGGTTAACGTTAAAGATGTTACTGGAAAAACCAATATTGAGATAGTTCCTGTTAAGTGGCTAAAAGAAGTGATTTCAATGTTTATCAAGTTATAATGTAGTGCTACAGTTGCATAATATATAAATATATAGTAAAATATTGTTGAATAAGAGCATAATTTATAATTATTTTAACGAAAGGGTGAATTCTTTGTGAACACCGTCAGGTTTATGTAGAAATGGGAAATTACCTATTCCTCTCCTTAGTAGGGTTCGACTTGCAAAGAGGCAAAACTTATTTTTTGAAGTTTTAGCATAAGGGGATAAAAGGTGCGGGTAGTTTTTCTTGATTTCTATAACGAGCAATGCGTTAGTGTTTGCGAATATTTACGAGAAAGGTGATGCAGAAAATGGGTGTATATATAATAAGAATATTTTTTATACTTTTAAGTATTATAACGGGGTTCTATTCTTTACCTCAGAAACGGATAACAGGTGCTTTGGTAGGTTTAGTGGGTTCTATTATAATAGTAGGGATAGAAATTTTAATAGAAAAGATACCTATAAAAAAACTTTTTCTTGCAATATCCGGTCTTATAGGGGGGCTTATTACAGCAATTCTTTTGGCTGGATTTATTCTGCTTATTCCAATAGAGAATCCTGATGTTGAAAAATATCTGAGGTTTATACTATACTTTGTTTTCTCATATCTTGGAATAATGATTGGTCTTAAAGGTCTGGAAGAACTTGGGTTTATTTTTCCAGCAATACACGGTATCAAAAATAGAGAAAAGATTGTAGTTATTGATACAAGCGTTCTGATAGATGGGCGGGTACACGAACTTGCAAAGAGTGGTTTTATTCCTAACGCAATGGTGATACCCAAATTTGTAATAAAGGAGATGCACGCTCTATCTGATGCGTCAAGCGAAATAAAGAGGCAACGAGGCAGAAGAGGGTTGGATATTTTGAATAAAATGAGGCACGATGGGAAAATAGATGTGAAGATATACGATGCTGATTACCCAGATATTGAAGAGGTTGATGTAAAACTTGTCAAACTTGCATCAGATCTTGATGCAGATATTCTAACAAATGATTTTAACCTTTCAAAGATTGCAGAAATACAGAATATTAAAGTACTCAATTTGAATACTCTTGCTACCTTGATGAAACCGAGTTTAATGAGTGGAGAAAGCATTTCTATAAAGATAATCAAAGAAGGTAAAGAATCAGGGCAGGGGGTAGGATATCTTGAGGACGGTACTATGGTTGTTGTTGAAGATGCATCAAAACATACAGGTAAAATTATAGATGTTATTGTTGATAGCACTATCCAAACATCGACAGGAAGAATTCTTTTTGGAGTTGTTGGAGAAACAGAGAGAAGGCAAAGTAAACCTGCTACTTCCAGAAAAAGATAATCTTTTTATAAAATGAAAACAAGAAGAAGTACAATTATTGTAATCCTTCTTTTTACGGTAATTATCCTACAATATTTATTTTTTGTTAAGGCATCAGAACGGTTTATTGTTAAAAAAATTGCTTCCTTACCTACCGATACAATAAATATAGATACAGTTTCTTGTAAATTCCCATCAATTTTTGTAAATAAAATAGATGTTTCTACACCGCTTTTTTCTCTATTTTTGAAAGAGTTAAAGGTTAGACCGATGTTTCTAAGAAAAGCCTTTGCTTTTTCTGCTCCAGGGGATGTTGTCCTAAAAGATACAAAGAGGGATATATCAATTAAGGGGTCTTTCTCTGGCAGTTTTAAAGGGCAGACAATCAATGTAGATAGAACCAATATTGAGATTGAAAAAGTTGGTACTCTTGAAATAAAAGGTTTTCTTGAAAACTGGGGAAAAGGCAATTTTAATACATCAGTTGAGTTTAAAGGTGTAGAAATTGAAGAGATAAAACAGATTTTTGATTTAAACCTACCTTTTTCAGGTACGGTTTTTGGGACTGCAAATTTTGTATCAACAGGCCAAGAAAAACTACAGACAATCTCATTTGATGTTAATATTAAAGACCTTGCCACCTCAGAAGACGCTAAGTTTATGGCTTATGTTAAAGGTGTTTATGATATTTCAAAGAAGAGCGCAAAAATTAATAACGGGTATATATCTAATGCTTTTGGTGGCAAAATATCTTTCAACGGAGATGTTAGTTATGATGAGTTTAACTTGAGTTTTAACACAGATAATATGAACCTTGAGGAATTTTTTAAATTACTTCCTCTTGAAATAAGAGATAAATATAAACTTAATATTCAAGGTGGTAGTGCTATATTAAATGACTTTAAGGTTACCAATATAAAAAAAAACTCCAATTTGATGGTTCTCTATCCCTAAATCTTCCCAACCTCTCTTTTCTTGATTTAGATTTTAAAAATTTTAGGTTTGATACTACTGAAAAAATCTTAAACGTCGAAGAGATGAGTTTAAAAAACTTAAAAATTTTAAATTTTGAGAGTGTTTTTAATGAAAAATTTGTTGGTGCAGGAACCTTTCGGTTTTACAATGGAAACGGAAGTATTTTATACAACATTTCTGAGTTGTCCAATAAACCTGACATCTTGTTTGAATTTGGAATAAATAATACAAATCTTGCTCAAATTGTTCATAGTCTTAACGAAGAAATTTATATCTCAGGTATTTTAGATGCTGAAGGTAAAGGGTTCTTTGTAAACAAGACTCTTTCTTTGGAAATGACGTTTAAATCTATAAGAAAAAAAGGTATAAAACAATTGATGAATTTTGAAGCAGTCAAGGTTTTATCCTCTATGGGTGGTGGTAACCCTATAAAGACCTTAGGAAGTTCAAATTTTGGGTACAGTCAGATGTCTGGCAAGATAACAGTTAATAACGGATACCTAACTGTGGAAGGGCTTGCTGGTGAAAAAGGTGGTAAACAATTGTTGGTTAAAAGTGGACTTTTTGGAGGAGTAAACCTTTCTGTGGATAAAAAAACCAATACTATCAAAATAGAAGAACTTGTTAATATTATAGCCGAACAACTGAAGACCCCTTAGTAAAAGGTGGTAGCATAAATGGTGGCAAATTCATTAGAGAAAATCATTTGAAAACTATCTAAGTTTTTCTGTATCCATTCCTTTTCAAGGTAAAATCTATCATTTTTCAATATAATCCAGTCAACTTTTTTTGTTTCTAAACCAGTACGCCAGAGTTGATAGGAAAAATCTTTTCTATAAAGTTTTTCAAAATCTTTAACAGAAAACAACTTTTCTTCCATAGACATTTTATGAATAGGTATAGTTTCTATACTATTTATAGATTGATAAAGAATATTATTCTGATAATTATTGCCATAAAACGGATATATAAGAAAATCACCTATATAACTAATATTTTTTGGTTGTTGAGAATTTTCATTAATAAATTTCCATAAATCCGATTTAGCCCCATAAAACATTTTCCAAGTTTCGTATTTGGTGTTGTTATACATATCGGAAGTTAAAGTTAAAGTCCAACCCAACAACATAAGAAAAATACATATAGGGAAAACAAAAGATAATAGATACTTCTTTTTTTTATAGAAAAAAATAAAAATAATAAAAAGGATGGAAGCAAGAAAAATTGTTTGAAAAATTGCAATCTCTGCTATCAGGTTATTAATTACTAAAAAACCACATAAGACAAAAGGTAGAAATTGCAGTTTTTTGGTATCCTTAAAGAGATACCCAACAGACAGGGATAAAGCTCCGTAAATAGGTAGTAGGTGCCTAATTTGATATACAACAGAGGGTATGGCAACGATATATATCAAAATTGATAAAGGTACGGTTAGTAGAATATAAAAAATCGTCTTATCTTTTTTAAACAAAGATAAGGGTATAGATATAAGTAAAGAAAAGAATAAAATAAAAGATATGTATTTAGAGGGGTCAACATCTGATATAGGGTTCATAAAAAGTTCGAAAATCGTCTTTAAAGATTCTATAAAAGTTTTTTTATGAAAAGATAATAACCCTTGAAAAATTGTTATATTTCCTAAAGATATATTGGCTGGAAATAATGGATTTTTTATTATTAAAAAATTCCTTATATAAGTAAAACAGCCAGCAAATAAAAAGAAAATAATAGATAGGAACAATAATTTTTTTGGTATTTTGCCTTTCTTTTTTAAGAAAATGAAAGGAATTATTAAAATAAGGTATATTAGAACATAATTCTTTATAGACATCAGTAATGCCGCAGATAAGATTCCCATAGGAACAATATTTTTTCTTTTTGATGAAAAGCAGTATAGCGCTGATATAAAAGATGTTGCCATAAGAATGTCAACATAACATAAAAAGGATTCTTTTATTATTGGCTTAATTAAACAGAATATACAGAATATTCCAATTCTACTTAATTTTGAAAAACCATTCTCTTCTGATATAAGGTAGAGGGAAATTGCTCCCATAAATATAAAAGGTAACTGAGTAAACTTTAAAAGAAATTCTTTGCCAGAATACATTGTAAACAGATAAAAGATTGTTCCACCTTGTGGGTAGTATGTCATTGAAATATCATTAAAAAAAATAGGAGTAAAGTCTATACTACGGGTCTTTGCAAATTCTACTGCAAATGGAAGATGGTATAACAGCCCGTCTGTTGTTAACGGGGCTAATGGCATTCTATAGTACGAACTTATAAAATAGGTTCCAATTAAAATAAAAAAAGGGATACTAAGGAGGGGGTTCCAGGTTACATACACCTGTTTTTGTAAAGACTCAAATGTACCTTTCTTTTTTGATAAAAAATAGAACCCCAAAGATATACATAAAAAAGATAGGGTAATGTAAACAGGGTGGAGTATTTTAAGCAAACCTAATAGAGTGAATATCCCAAGAATCTGAGAATAGAAGAATATAGATATACTTAATAAAATAAAAGCGAACTTCTCTTTTTTGTAATATAACAACGATAAAGAGAAACTATTAAAAAGTAGAATAATTAGCCAAACAATCCACAAAATAAACACCTTACTCCTTACAGAAATTTATTATTTTATTATAATTCCAGCATATCCTACTACTTGAGAATAATCCTTATTTCTGGCACCACTTGTAGTATATTCAATAAGAGATGTTTCTTTTGCACCGAGTTCTTTAGAGGCAACTATTGTTGCAATCACAGCTCCATACCCACACATCGAAATATTCTTTTCTGCTATTCTTTCAATCAATAGGTTTTCATCGAGTGATAAGATTGTTTCTATAGCATATTTGTCTTTTTCTTCT
Source organism: bacterium (assembly GCA_023230585.1). NCBI lineage: Bacteria > bacterium. Next base: position 26,817 of record JALNXB010000007.1, on the reverse strand, counting down.
GTATTTTCTTGAGATTCGTAGTGGTTCATATCAGTACTTGCAATAATTAACACATTTTTTATAGGATTATATTTTTGTATTACTTTTGCAATTGATTCTCCTATCTCAACCCAAGCAGGGTTATCAATATAACCAGATAGAGATATGGGAACAATTTCAGTTTGTGGGTTGAAGAACTGTATAAAAGGTATTTGAACCTCAAGAGAATGTTCTGATTTATGAGATATATCGTCAAACTCTAAATATCTGCTTTCTGATACTAAATCTTTTGCAATGTCAGTATCTATCTTTATTTCTCCGAGAGGAGTACGCCAATATTCTGAACTTGAAACCCCAAAAGGTTCTCCGTACCCTTGATGGTTGGGCCCAAGAAGGATAACTGTTTCAGGTATAATAATATTGCTATATACCATACCTGCCGTAGCGCCAGAAAATATATAACCGGCATGTGGACATATTACAGAAACAACTGCTTCTTTTATTGATTGTTGGTTTGTAAGTATCTCTAATGTCTCCAGCAATTTTGTCTTTGTGCCGGGGTAAAAATAGTTATCAACTGCGGGTTGTCTTATTTTACTCATATTCTGCTCCTATAAAGTAGTCTCTTATTCTGGTTCTTTGTAGGTTTCCATTATAAATTTTATCTTCTTTTCGCTTTTAAAAAACGCTTGAACAAAATTTGGGTCAAAAGTTGTCCCTGATTCTGATATAAGTAGAGCTTTGCTTTCTTCAAAACTTATTGCATCCTTATAAACCCTTTTAGAAGAGAGAGCATCAAAAATATCTGCAATGGTAGCTATTCTTCCATAGAGAGGAATACTATTGCCTTTTAAGCCAAACGGATATCCCGAACCATCATATTTTTCGTGATGGTATAGAGCAATAATTTCAGACGCTTTTAGTAGGAGAGATTTAGAACCTTTAAGTATTTCTGCTCCTAAAAGAGGATGTTGTTTTACAACTTCTCTCTCTTCTTCTGTTAACTTACCTGGTTTGAGAAGGACCTTATCAGGTATTGCTATTTTACCAATATCGTGAAGAGGCATAGCGCTTTTTATGAGTTCAACTTCGTTTTTATGTAGTCCTACATTTTCTGCAACAATTCCAGCATATTCGCTAACTCTTTGTATATGCATACCTGTTTCTCTATCCCTGTATTCTATAGCTACCGATAGCCTGAAAATACTTTCCAACTGTGTTTCTTTAAGGGTTATGTTTAACCGAGCATTTTGAATAGCTATAAGAGATTGGAGGGTTAAGGAACTTATAAGAGGTAGTTCTTCTTTTGAAAAAAAGTTATTCTTTGAAAAAGGTGCATACTGTTTGTTGATAAAAATGCCTAAAACTTTGAGTCTTGGGTGAGACAATATAGGCAAAAGAAGCATATTGTTTATATTATGTTTTTTTAGGTCGCTTGTTGCTGGAATCTTGTTAATAATAATAGGTTCCTTCTTTTCGAAGGCTTCTTGTATAATTTTATTCATATCTATTTTTGAAACAAAATCTCCTTCTTCTGCTAAAACTTGATATTTATTGAAAGCAGAGACTGTCACAATAGCGCCATATTGTATTCCTATAGAAGTTAAAACAGTTTTAAGAGTTAACCCTGGGGTCTTCTTTATTAGGGCTTCTCCTTCGAATAGCGAAAAATCTGACTCATCACTATTGTAAGAAAATTCAGTAGGGCTTAAGATGTTAGTTATCTCTTTTTCTACATCATATAAGAGTTTAAGAGTACGTTCTTTCTGAGTAACTTTTTTAATAGCTGAAAATAAAGAATATATTATAGAAGATAAATAGAAAGAAAATGACATAACTAAAAATGGAACAACATCAATGAATAATCCCAAAATTCGCATTCCTTTAAGAGAAAGAAAAACCAATAGTCCTGAAAAAACCATAATTAGAAAACTGTTCAATATTGAGGAGTAAGAGAATAATGTAAAAGCCATAAGAATTGCCCAAATAATTAATAATCCTATGATTACATTTTTGTTGACCCTATATATATATTCTCCTGTAATGGCACTATATAAGCATGAAGCTTGTAGTAGCACTCCAAATCTTGTTCCTAAAGATGTTGGTATAAGGTCAGCATTTTTTGCTCCAACAACTGTCTGCCCAATAATTACTGCCTTATTTTTAAATAGGTCTTTAGGGTATTTTCCTAAAAGAACATCTTCGAAAGAAATAAAGTAGTTTTCGATACAGTCATTTGGAAGTATTTTTACGTAAATGGAGGAGTCGTCAATTAAAGGAACAAACCTAAAATATTTTTTAAATTTGTTTGAGTAATTAAAAGAAACTTCATCTTTTTCGTAGAAAATCCTTGACATTTCAAGTGAAATTTGGGGATATTGCTTATCATTATATTGTAAAAATGCGGGGATTCTTCTTACAAGTTGGTCTATGTCAGGGATTGTGTTAATATGGCCCAAAGATATCGCAGATTCATTAAACTCAGGAGAACTGCTTCTTATCTCAGAAGCAATATAAGAGGTGCCTTCTTTTTTATTAAGTCTAACTGGAGAAAAGACAGGTAAAACAGTTTTATTAGATTTTTTTATAGCAGAAATTAAAGGGATATCAATATTTTTATTAGTTATAGATGGGAAGTATATATCAAAACCTATTACTTTTGCATTCTCTCTTTCAAGAATATCAATAAGTTGAGTATGAAATTTACGAGAAAAAGGTTCTCCTACCTGTTTTTCAAAGTCTTGGGTGAGTCCAACAATAACAATTGGAGCTGTTTTTGATACAGAACAAGAGACCCTTTCTAATCGCCAGTCATATAAAACCAGTTCAGCTTTTTCAAAATACCCCTTTTGAAAAATTAATATAACTGCTCCAATTAAGGAGATAACAAACAAACTTTTTACTACTATAGATTTCATTCAAAGTTATAAGAAGGTTAAACTAATCTTATCTTCTGGGTTTTCGGGGTACAAAAAATTTAGAAAGCCAATCTAATAAATCCTGGAAGTTGTAACTGTTGCCACCACTCGCTTCCTGTAATTCTTCTTCTGTCCACTCCATAGCACTAACAACTATTTCGTCACCTTGTTCTAATACAGATTCTCTTGCATGGAGTCTATCTTGAACATTTACAATGCCTTCAGATACTTTAATTGTAGTAAAATTTTTAGGTTTACCGTTTGTCTCTTTAGTATGTGTGCTTATTGTAAATTTGGTTCCTTCAACTCCTGCAATAACTGCTGGTGTTATTACTTCAAACCTACTGCTTTCTCCTTCGTGGTGTACCTCGTGAGTTTTTTGTGCTACCGAGTCTGCAGGGATAACTGCAATACTATATATCTTATCATCATTACTTGTGAAAGAAGAATGTACGAATACTGTATCTGTTATCTTCATAGTTCTATTGTCAGCAAATATGAAAGTTCCAGAATTCCGACTTTCTCCAAATTTTACAGGTACTGCTTCAGAGTAATCGTTTGCTTTCCACATTATTTTTTGGGTTTTCCCAACATCTACAGCATAAGAAAGATATGCTGCAACTGTTTTACTGTTCTTCTGGTGTCTATTACAAGTAAGAAACACTTTGTTATCATTTCCTTCTGAATCGTCTCGTCCTATGTAGCCGGGTTCATAACTATTTGTGTGGCTCCTATCTGCAGGACATATAAACGCTTCTTCGCTTGATATATATTTAGGATACAATTCAGCAAGAAAAACTGGAGTTTCTTTGTAATCGCTCTTAAATAATTCAATTGCTTGAGAAATTGTTTTCATATTATTTATACAGCCAAGAGTACGAGAAAATTCTTTAGAATTTGATACCATACTAACAACCAGTGTAAGTAGAATGACAGATATAAAACAGAAAATCATAATTTCTATAAAACTAAATCCTTTTTTATTTTTCATCATTTTTTCCCTCCCCTATTATTTTGTTCAATAGAAAGGTAAATAATCTTATTTTCTAATTCTTTTAATGCAAGATTTAAACTCATATCTTTAACTTGAGTTTTTCTCCATGTTTCAACAACCCTTAGAGCACTTTCTCCTATCGATTTATGTTGGACTGCTAACTTTTCCAACTCTTCCATAATAGGCTTCAAGGCGTCTCCTTTTCTAAGTTCAAAAGTAGGGTCTTTACCTTCCTGTAATTCTTTCAGCATTTTTTTTATTCTGAAAGCAGGTCCAGCTATTTTGTGAGATAATAAAAGCATTCCAAAGGAAGTAATAATTGCAAGAATAGTTATAATAAAAAGATTTGTAGCGATAAATTTATTCAATGAGGATGTGAACATTGTGTTTATAGAATGAGAGTGTAATATTTTATCTCCGATATCTATCCACACTGAATAAAATGCATAAGCACTAACAATAACGCACCCAATTATTAAAGAAATAAGTGTATAAAGAACAAACCTCGTTTGTATTCCTTTATCTACACAAATGTTTACTCTATTGTATCTTCTCATTTATATTTATTCTACCTCACTATTATAAGATTGTCAATTATTTTTATATAAGATATATATTTGATATTATATCACTTTTAATTTGAAATCAAAAAATAAATACTCCCTCCGAAGGTTTGACCTTGGGAGGTTTAAGGTTGTTGGGGTTTAACCCTGAGATAGGTGCTATGAGATATGATCTCTGTTTCTGTAACCCCGTTTTTGAAATCTGTTTTACGGGTTGTTATGGTTTTAATTTGTGTGCTGTTTGTTTCTATTATGTTTGTTGAAAGACTAATTTTTCTGTTAAGTGGTACTGAAGATGCTAAAGTAATCGTAAGTGTATTCTTTTTAATTTCAGCTTTTATTATAAATGGAAAATCGGTATTATTGGTAAATTTAAGGTCTATACCTTCAGTTGACGATACAGTTGCGTCTAATCCCATAGAGATATAACCCACTGGGCTCGAATGGTTTTGCCTTTCTGTAATATGTAACCCTGCTGAAAGAACTGTAGCATAAAGAGTTGAAGAAACCTGGCAAAGTCCTCCACCAGAAGCGGGTAGGAGTTTTCCATTTACTATAGCAGGAGCGTACCTAAGTTGGTCTCTCGGTATCTGCCAAGTAACTGTTTCGTTATAAGAGAACTCTGATTTAGGGTGTAAAATAAAGCCGTCAAGTTTTTCAACTGCCATCTGTATGTTTTTTGCTCTCTCGACTTCTGTCTGAAAATAGGTGGTATATGATGCCCATTTATGTGAGAAAAGATTGTCGCAGAAAGAATTAACGCTAACCATTATAAAAATTAAAACTAAATTAAATTTTTTGCTCATTTTTCTGTAATTGTTAAAAAACTTTCTGATGATTGTCCCCAGAACTCTGGTAGATACATCATAGATGCTTTTGTGGGGAGTATATGGTATCGACCTGGTGTTTCCGCTCTCAGAAAATAGTAAAACTCTTTTTTATACTCACCAAAAGATGAATCAAAAAACGCCACTTTTTCGTCTCGGACTTCTTTTTTTGTGTACCAGTTATCTTGTTGGTGTTCAACAACCTCGCACCCTGCTGGCAACATATCTTCAACCATTACATACTGATAACCTTCCTTCCCTATCACAGAGATTTTTACCATTATTATCTCTCCAACCTTAACTGTCCCTTCAAATTTTTCTTGTGGCTCTTTGTATATATTAAGGTCGTTGATATCTTTCTTATAAAGGAAATATTCTCTTTCAACTTTAAAACCTTCATCTTTAGGTTTTATAAAATTTGTTCTCGTGAAATATTTAAGGTTATGGGAATAGTATGCTCTACCTTTTCCTTCTTTTGAAAGTTTAACCTTATTTTCTTTACCTATATCAAGGGCTGATACAGGGAGTTTTGTTATTGAGGAAAAATTTTTAAGGGTATCGTCTGTAACCGTTGTTGTTACAGGTCTTTTTTCGTTGACACTTAAAGAAATAAGATAATTAGGAGACAGTTCGTCTCTCGTTTTCAAAAAGTCTGCAAGAGCAAATACGCATATAGCGGTATCTTTGGTTGAACGCCAATAACCAGATTTTTCTCTCCATAACAGATACCTTACCGCCTCTACTGCTTCTTTATTATCTGGGGCAACAGCAAGGGTTGCTTTAAGTGCCCAGGCTGTCGCTTCCACATCGTTGTTGGTCCATCCGTAATAACCAGTTCTTTCTGTTTTCCAATATGATATAGACTTAGAAAGAAGTGTCCTTTTCTTATACAGTTCTTCAAGAAGTTGGGTTGCTCTCTTATTTTCTTTCTGTTCAGCATAAATCAAGGTTAAGAGGGCAAGAGAATAAGAATTTATTTCTGCCCTTTTTTTATAAATCTCTTCAAGTTCTGTTTTATTAAATTCTTCTGCCTGAGTTAGTGCAAAAAGAATATATGTTTTTTCGTTAATATTTTCTACATCGTTAATCTTTTCTTTAAGAAAATCTTTTACTCTCTTTACACATTCTGGGTTAACTTCGTACCCTGCTTTTTGTGTAATAGATAACCCGTACAAGACATAAGCGCTTATATAAGACCTGCTTGAATCATTTGACCACCAACCCCACCCTCCATTGGTGTTCTGGCTTGCATAAATACGGGACAAACCTATATTTACCATTTGGGGCATCTCTTCAAGCATTCTCTTAAATTTTGTTTCATCTTCAGCAAGGAAAGATAAATCCTTTATACCGACCTCTTTTATGACTTTATTTAAATAGATTAGCGGGATAAACCTACTCATAGTTTGTTCAATACATCCGTAAGGATATTCTGCTAAGTAATCAAGGTTTCTAAATAGTCCGGATGCAAGAGAAGGGTAGATAATAGTTTTTAGGTCAATTGTAGGTAAAATAGCAGAAACAGGTATAAAAAAACTATCAGAAGAAGAAGGGGCAATTTCTCCTCTTTTTACCTGAAAAACCTCTTCCCCATAAATATATATAGGAAGAGTTATCTCCATAGCGTCTTTTTCTTTACCTGCTGTTGCTCTGAGTTGGATAACTGCTTTTTCTTTTTCTCCTTCAACCTTTACTTGCCAGTTAATCTGCCACTCTTTCCCTGCTGGGATTCTTTTCTCTCTTGTAGACGGGTCAAGTACCTTTATTCCGTCCACTGATAGGTTGGCGTTGATAAGGAGGTCTTCTTCTGTGTAGTTATGGATAACTCCTGTTATAAAAAGTCGGTCGTACTCTACAAGAAAACGGGGAGTTATAAGCCGAACTATAAGCGGTTTTGTAGAAATAATTTTTTGGGTAGAAGTTCCAACTTTTGTGTCAAGAGTTGCGCTTTTTACTGTTGCGCGCCATGTTGTAAGGTTGTCTGGTAGAGTAACTTCAAGAGATGCTCTACCTTGGTTATCTGTCATTATAATGGGGTTCCAATAGGCGGTATCTTTAAAGTTTCTACGTATGTTTTCATCTGTAAGGTCTTTACCGGCGCCCGCGTAAAGCCATTCATAAAAAGAGTAAGAGGACCCTATATTAAGCGGTTTTGTTCCATAAAAAAAATCTTCAATTTTAGGGGCAAGTTCGCCTGATATTGAGTATATAGATTCATCAACAAGCCCAAAAGAGAACTCTGCTGGTGTGGGATTATCTTTAAAATCCTTAGTTTTGATTAAATATGAAACTTTCTCACCGGGCAGATATTGTTCCCTATCACTTTCTATATCAACCTTTAAAAGATGCTCTTCTGATGATAACTTAATTATTCTGCTTGAGGTATAATATTTTTTATCTTTAACTCCTGCGACAGTAATATAAACGTTAGGGATATGTTCTTCTTTTAATTTAAACTCAAAAAGCCCTGTATTCCCATTAAGTTTGACTACCTCTTTATTATATATTTTTGAACTCTCTAAACTTATAAGAAGAGGGATATTGGCTACAGAAGAGTTTATAAGTGCTTGAACTGTATCTCCCGCCTTATATATATCTTTATCAAGAACTATCTCCATCTGTCTTTGTCCTGACCAACCAAAAGGAGTATCTTTATCTGTTATCCATATATACTTATTGCTTGTGATAAGATTGTTTTTTTCGTCTTTACTCTGTATAAATATTTTTGTGTACCCTGCTCTAGTAGGGGTGATTTTAATACTTTTTTTGCCGTCTTCATCTGTAAATAATTCCCTTTTTAAAAACTCTGTAAAAAGAATTTTTTTGTTTTTGTATACCTCAATTCCTGCATAAAAATTGAGGTTTTTTTGAGGGATAGGTATGTTTTCATAATCTGTAACAGATATTTGTATAGGTATATCTTCTCCAAGTTTATAAAGATTTTTTTGTATACCTATATCTATTTTGAAAGTGCCGGGCACAACTATTGTGTTAGCAGTAGATTTAACTTCTCTTCTGCTTGAGTCAACGACCCTTGCTTCAATAGTATACACAGATTCAGCATCGTAAGAATTCTTTAAAGGTATCTTTATCTCAAGGTTCCCTTTATCGTCTGTAATACCTTTACCTGCTAAAACTTGTGTTCCATAGCCCCAACCATAATAGTATTCTTCTAAGTGTTCATCATAAAAAGATGTTGAAGGTTTTTCGTAGACAGAATAATGAACTTCTGCTTCCTTTACAGGAGAACCAAAGTAGTATTGGGCGTTAATTGAGACGTTTATTGTTTCGTTTGGTAGGTACCTACTTTTATCTGGTGTAATTTTTATTAGGTAATCGGGTTTCCTATATTCAAGGACTTTGAAATTAGAAGAACTCTCTCCGCAAGATATTGTGTAACTACCCAGTGGAGGCTCTTCAGAAAGAGTAAAAGAACCGTAAAAACTGCCAGCAGGAGAAACTTCAACTTCTTTTTTATGAATATTGTTACCTTGGGGATCTTGTATACTTATAACCTTTTTTTTACTTTTGGAGATTTCATAAGAACCGTTGGTCGCTTCTCTTGTTATTCCTTTAAAATATACTGTCTGCTCAGGTCTGTAAACAGGTCTATCTGTATAAAGGTAGGTATATCTTTTACTTAAATCTTGGTGATAATAATCATAACTAAGAGATGCATAAGAACTTCCTTTTGTTGCAACTATTCTATGATATTTACCTTCTATTTCAAATAGACCGTTTTTATCTGTTACCCCTTTTTGTGTTGTATCAAGGTTTCTGTCAAGCAGACTAATTTCAACTTCTTTCAAAGGGGTTCCTCTATTTATGTCACAAGCATAAAGAATTGTTTTATCTTTATCTGTTCTTGAGATAAGAGATAAATCTGTAACGGTTAAAAAATGTTTCTGTTCAGGTAGGTTCTCTGGTTTTGATACAACTATGTATGTACCTATAGGTAGAGGTCCTATTTCAAATTTTTTGTCGTATATATCGCTTAACGGGCTTGGATAATTTATCTCAAAATCTTTTTTATATAATAGGTGGCAGGACAACTCTCTGGTATCAATATATTTTATTGCTTGACTAATATTCCCTCCAACTTTTTTATTCTTTACCTCTGCCGGAAGTTTTTGTATCTCTTCTTTAATATTATCTACCCTGAATATGGATATACCACATTTTTTTACTCGGAAAGAGTTGTATAGAACAAATACCTTCTCTGATTCTGTGAATACTCTGTTTCTATCATATAGGTTAAAAGATTCTGGCCTTAAAGCCATCTTTATTGTAGGAATTTCTACTATTTGTTTCTTTTTGATATATGTCTGAACATCAGAGATGTTTTCGTAGCCCTGTATGTAGGCGTTAAGTTGGTGTTCGCCTTCTGCCAGCCCTTCGATGATAAAAAAACCGTTAGCATCAGTTGTAGCGTCACCGTAGGATTTGCCCCAAGAGTTGACTGTTACATTTTTTAAGGGTTTGCCTGTCTCTTTAGATATAATTTTGCCAGAAACAGAACCGCCTTCTTTAAGAGTGAAATTAATTCCACCTCTGTTTTTGTTCTCTAAGATTGTAGTGCTTTTATGTTCTCTGACATATTTTTTTGAACTTGCCGTTAAATAGACAGGTCCAGGTCTTAACCAATATATAGTATAAAACCCTTTGCTGTTGGTTGTTGTATTGTTGACTTTTATACCGGATAGAGGTCTATCCTTATCATCATATACATACCCGCTAACAGAACCGGGTTTGTATATATTAAAAGTGGGAGAAAGAATACCTAATTTGGCTTCGTTCACTTCAAACCTTGTAACATACTCTCTACAAAACCCTTTGGCAGCTATCTCTATATTGTAATACCCAGAAGGTAACTCACTAATTGAAAAATACCCGTTTTTATCTGTATTAACAGATTTTCTAAATTGTGGGTGTCTCGAATAGAATGTTACCCTTGCTCCTGATACAATAGAGTTGTCCGATTGGACTATCTTTCCGTTGACGGTATCAGAGTAACCTTTTAAAGAAGAAAAAAGAAGAAAAAAGAAGGATAAAATTAAAAGATATTTTTTCATTTTTTATTCTCCATTATAGTTTTCGTTCCGCTAAATTTTCCATACCTTCTCCCCGCCCACTCTGTCATCTTGAACTTGTTTAAGTATCTCTAACCTAACCCATGTAACAGGAGTAGTAAAAGCAAAATTTCGGCTCAAGTCCCTCGGGGGTACTCGGGATAAGTCCGGAATGACAAGCAGGGGAGCTCATCTTTTATCATTACTCTCTCACCTGTTTTTTTGCTCAACGATGGTTTCGCAATCAAAAATATATATATCCGCACCTTTTATATCCCCTATTCTTGATTGAGAAACGGCTTTTTTTATTGAATAACTACTTGTTTTGCCTTCACAAGGAAGGATAACTCCCTCTTTACCGTCTTTCCTAACTAATAGTCCGTGTTTCCACGGGTTATAATACCTTATGGATTCGACTGCTTTAAGTTTTTTAGGGAGAGTAACTATAATTGTAATATTTTTAAGTTCATCTTCTCTTATAGGAGGGTACCGAAAATCTTTTGTTGCAGCGTTTATAGTAAAATATTCAAGTTCTTCTCTAAGGCAAGAGAAAGATGGTTGTAAAGTGCCTGCGCACCCTCTTGTCTGGTTATTCTTTTTAAGAGTAACAAATATAGGTCTAGACTTTATCTGGTCGTAAACACTCTTTTCAATGGTATCTGTTTTACCTGTGAAATGTTCTTGGAGTGTCTGCCTGCAAATATTTGTAAGTTGAATATTGTCTGGTACACCTATAGAGCATAAACAAATATAAGTAAGAAACAAAATAGAGATTTTTGTTAACATTAAGACTTTTCCCCTACTTGTAATAAAGAAATTTTTCTCAAACTAACTTACTTTGAACTACTAATTTTATATAGCCAACCAATGTCGTTTTTCTTTTTTACTACTATATCCTGCAACTATTTCGATACAGTACCCCATATCTCAAAATTTCTTCAATGAGGGTCATTCCTATATCTAAAATTTCATCAAAAGTGTAGGGGTGTCCAACAAGCCCATGAGGAAACTCAAAAGCAGTAGGTAAAGCGCCAGACGCCTGATGCAAGAATATGGGAAGGTTTATAGCGCTAAAATATCTGTCTGAAGAATCGATTGATGGTGGTTTCCAAGCGGGTCTTAATCCTTCTCTTCTATGTCTATCCGCAACAAGGGCTCCAATTACTGCTTGCCTATAACGAACATTTATTGGTAAGATAGAGTTTGGGCGAGAAAGCCACGGTCCAGGGTTATGGCTATGTAAAATAGTGATAATATCAGGTGTTTCATCTCTTACCAGATTTAGAAGAGCACGTGTTTCAGGAGCAATATTTTCTGAGAAAAAATCATCAAGATCTATATTGACTCCAGCATCATTATAATATCCACCAAGAAACCCTACATTGTTTAAGTTTATAGGGCTTTCTGGTGTATCATAAGAGTACCAACAGGGTTTTTCTCCTTGCTTGGTTTTTGGGTGTCCTTGCCCGTAATACATTAGGTCGTCTATTGTGCCCCCTACAAGATGTTTTATTGCACTTCGTATTCTACCGTCTGGTTGAGCAAGAGGGACCATTATCAGACGGGCTTTTTCTGCCAATTCTTTTAAATTATCCCATTTACGCCCCCTAAGGTCTACCCCTTTTTCTATAACATTTGATATGTTCACACAAGAAACGCAACCTTCAATTTCAGCGCCGTGTATTGTAGAAATAATTAATATAACAGGGTGAGTACGTTTTGAATGGTCAAAAAAACATTCTGGTTTACCGCTATGCTTAGAAATAGAAATATTACATTTTCTTTCAATAGGTTCTTTTTCGCCATAAGCTACTGCTCTTATGGGGCGACCACCATAAGATTTTCCTATTTCTGTTACAATTCCCTTCTTTATGTTGTCAAGAAACTTGTTTACTTCATCCCAATCAGATATCCAGAAAGGTGGTGATTCAAAAAACTTTGCATCTCGTATTATTGCTCCGCTCTTTTTGTCTATATTTTTCATTATTTTGCCTCTCCTTTCTTCTCTTCTTTTTCCCACCAGTCTTCCCATTTAGGTTTACGGTATAATTTAATCCATTCAGCAGACCAGGTTGAAGGAAAAGTAATGTTTTGACCAGTTAAACTTACAAGCGAATTGTTAGCAAAGTACCCAACAGCTCTCCACGGATCTGCTAAAGCATCTATGAGAGGACGGATAGCTCTTCTGTCTCCCAGTTTTCCTAATGTCTCTGCTGAAAGGCGTCTTACTTCTCTCTCTTCATCTTTTAATGACTCAATAAGGTGTTCTACTGCTGATGGTTGAGGAGTTTTTAATATAGCCTCAGCAGCAGAAATTCTAACTGTTTTATCAGGGTCTTTGAGATAGTAAGTGAAAAGGTCGTTAAACCTGTTCCCATCTATTACACTTAGGGTAGATATGGTTCTACTTCTAACTTCTGCTGAATTATCCTTTAATGCTTTTAAAAGAAGTTCTGATACACTATTCCCTTCGATTCTACCTAATGCTTCAATAGTTCTACTTCTAACAAAATTGTCTTTATCTTTTACCATTTCATAAAGAGGATTTGTGGCTAATTTGTTGCCTATTATTCCCAAAGATTCAGCGGAGTGGCCACGCACCTGAGGAGATGCTGTTTTAAGGCAGGATATAAGTGGTTGTACAGCTGGTAGACCAATGTTGGATAGGGATTTTATTGCAAGTTTTCGAGTTTCAAGGTTTTCATTCTCTAAAACTTTTATTAACTGGTTAACAGCAGGTTGCCCTATCTCCGAAAGAGCCCAACTGGCATGTTCTCCTACTCTTACATCTTTATCTGTAAGAGACAAAATAAGAGGTTCAACGGCTCTCTCATCTTTTATTTTTCCGAGAGAGTCTATTGCTCTTATTTTTACATACACATCTTTATCGTTAATAGTTGATATTAAAGAACTAACTGCTCTTTTATCTGATATTTTCCCTAAAGAAAAGGCTGATATTTTCCGTATTTCAGGGTTGGGATTTTTTAAAGCCTCAATAAATTTTTCAACAGAAGCATTTCCTATCGATACCAAAGCTTTTGAGGCTGCCGCTTGTGCAAAAACATTCTTATCTGTCAACATATCAGCAAGCGAAGGTACTGCCTTAGGATCTTTAATCTCGCCAAGTGCCCAAGCAACTTTTGCTCTTATAGAACTATTTTCGTGTTTTAGAAGGGCTATAAGAGGTTCTGTGGCTAATTTACCGAATGCAACAATTTTTATAACTGCTTCTGATTGGGCATCTTTTTCAAGGGTTACTTTTGTATTTATATCTGTTAATTGTTTGATTAAATCTTCAACAGTTGTTCCATTATCTGCAAAAGTTTTTATGCTAAAAGATATAAAACATAGAACAACTAAAAAAAATTTGAAAATTTTTTTCATTTCGCTCCTTTAGGGAAGACAAGCCAACCCTTCCTGCTCCATAACCTCATTTGTAAACAATTGGTCTACTTTTATTGTTTTGTCTTCTGTTATACGTATATGCCCACCTATTTCACCTATATTATTAACCGTTATACTATAATAAAGATTTTCCAAAGAGAAAGATACTCTTATTTTACCATCTTTTTCAGATACTTTGCTGTCAACCATTTTTTCAATATTTTTTTCTGAAACTTGTACTAAATGTAAAAAAGAGGTTTCGTTCTTGTTTGCAACTGGAGTTATTTCAACTCGCCAGCGCCCTATTGTATCGGTAACATCGTGCATACTGTTCATTCGTTCTCTTTTAAAATATTGGTTTCCGATAGGCCAGTTTTTATCTCCTGTCCAGAATTCTTTACCTGGTCCCCCTATCTTTTCTATAATTGCATTTATAGGGTAAAGAGTACGGCAAAATATACGACCATCTCCTTGGTCAACTTTAAGTTCGTTTTGTATGATTTCTGGTTCATTAGATGTATGTAAAAGCCAGCTTTTTTTGTATTCAGGTTTAACAGAAACTACTCTGTCAAATACAAGAAAAAGGTTGGGATTTAGGTATATAAACTGTCTGACCATCTGTTCACATTTATCAGGGTGGTAGGTTTTAGTAGCGTCTGTTGCTATATAACTAAAATAAGGGGTTGTTTCAAAAGCAAGGACTTTTGCAAAACTTGTTGTTCTGTTCTGTCCACCATAATTTGTTTCGCCAGGTATATGTATAAGAACAGCGTTGTGTGCTACAGTCTGTTTTGCGTATTTTTCTGTATGTTGGCCAATATTACCAGAACCGCTATCTAAAGCAAGGTCTCCTTGTTTGTAAATACTAAAATGGGTTGCGTCAAAATGTTCAGAACTTGTTAAACCTTCTCCAGCAGCAAATAGTGCATAAGTATCTTTTGGGCTAAACCCAGAAGACATCAACACAAGACCAATTTTAGAGTAATGGCGTGCAATAGGCATCCCCTTAGGTATACCTGGCATAGGTGCTTTATCTATTTCAGTATAAAGGAACGGGTTGATGGGATGTGCTCCTTCGGAAGGTCCAAGTTCTTCTATTCTCTTGCTCAACAGGTTTGCTATAGCAGAATATCCCGGTTCAGAGGAACCAAAAAAATGTAGAAACTGCCGTATATGATCGTACAAAAGATCCGGACCTGTTGTTTTTGTTCCCCACGAACGGGCATACCCAAAATGTCTAATAGCCCTCCCTTCAACTTCAAGAAAATTTCTAAGAATATAATCAGGGTTAACTATGTGTACCCAGTTTGGCTCTATTTCTTTTCCTGTAGCTGAACGCCAACAATGCATAAAAGCCCAATAGACCGTCGGTTGGTGTCCAAAAGCATAATCAAGTTTAGGTTGCCAACCACCATCGTCTCCTGCCAGTTCTAACATACGCCCAAACATTACTTGCTCATGACGGTGTCCAGCCCCTAAAACGCTTAACACGCGAGCGTATTCAACATCATCGAGAGAATCATCAAGAAGAACAATTCCAGCGTACCAGAGCATATCTTGGATATAGTACCAGTTGTGGCGGCCAAGCCTATTTTGGATTTTATCTTCAAGGTATACTGAATAAGTGTAATCAAGCATACCAGAGGCAAACTCTCTTCTCTCTGCTGGCGAAAGGTCTTCCCAGACCCAGTCTAATGCAGATATTGTTCCTACTCTTGAATAACTTCGTGTCCAGTCAAGTTGGCGGCTTAAATAATAATTGATAGTTGAACGTAACATTAGGGTAATTTTTTCAAGAAGAGCGCTATTACCTGTTACCTTGTACACAAAAGCCGCTTTCATAAGCAAAATGCCGTAGTCGTTTTTTTCAATCTGCCAAGTTTGAATCTCTTCGACCTCTTTTTTGATTTTTGCAAAATATTCTTTTTCTTCACTGAGAGCACGTTTCTTTACTAAAGACCAAGTTTCTGAGTTAAAAAAGAGGCGAGTTCTGTTTAAATTTAAAACAGGTAGTTGTTCTATTGCTGATATATACCCTAACGCAATTTCTTCTATTTGTCTGTTTTCAGTATTTGGTTCTTTAAGTTTAGGGTTTGAAAGTAGTTCTTTTAATTTTGTTAATGCAACGTGGTATTTTCGTTCTTGAAGATAAGAAAATGTAATACCAAGATTTGCTCTATCTTCCATTCCAGATGCTTTTGCTTCTTCAAAGTGAGTTCTTGCCGATATATAATCTTTTTTACGTAGAAAAATTTCTCCTATTCCTAAATGTGCTTGGGCTTTATCTAAAGAAGTTGCGGAATTTATTGAAAGTACAGATTTAAACATTTCTTCGGCTTCACTGAAATCTGTCTGGTAGATATGATTAAGGTCCATCTTCCCTGCTTCAATTAAGGCTGAGATTCTTTCTTTATCGTTTTTAGCCAGTTTAACAGCTGTTTCAAAATATTTCTTATGTTTTTTGAAGTCAAGATATGGACGCGTAAACCCTGTTACAATTTCTCCTCCTCCAAAAATGACTCTTCCATCAAACTTGTATATCTCTTTACCTTTATTAAATGCTTCTTCATAAGAATAAATTTTTTCAATAGAAACATTCTGACCTTGGCTACTGGAAATATAAGAGGATATGAAGAATGTAAAGAAAAATAAGAAAAAAATTAAATTTTTCATCGTATTGTTCCCTTGTCAGTTCTGGATAACATATTATTAAAAACTTTTTTTGTGATGAAAGAATAAGATTGAAGGCATTAACAATATAAAAGCAGATTGCCACGTTATAAGTATCTTCAAACATAAAGATTTTGTGACAAGAATTCCTTCAACTACAAGTTGTTAAATAACTATTACGTTAAACTGAAAAACTGAACTTTTTATAAGGAATTAATCTTAATGTTACCATAACAGAAAAAAATAGACAATGATATAAATAAAGAAGTTGTAAGATTTTAAAGGTAGGTCAACTTGAAAAAAAGTCTCTTTTCAGATATTATATAAGGATAATAGAACGTTAAAATAAGTAGCCCCAACGGGATTCGAACCCGTGTCTGATGGCTGAGAACCACCTGTCCTAGGCCTCTAGACGATGGGGCCTTAAATTTAAAACTCTAAATTAAAGTATAATACAGGAAAATAAGATTTATGTCAAGATATAAAGAGATTTGTGGATGTATACATATCCATTATCCACTTACAAAACTTAGAAATAGTTTTAATCAGTTAGCAGAAGATGGAAGAGTTGCAGGAGTTGATTTTCTTGTAATAAATAGCCATACCCCTTCAAAAAATAATATGTCCAAATACGAAAACCTTTTTGAAAAAGAAGGGTATTATGGAAAAACTCTTATTATAAAATCTGAAGAGACCAACGATAGAGATAAACAGAATCATCTTTTATTGGTAGGTGGTAAAAAATGGCACGGAGGTAAAGAAACTGTTTCTCAAGTTTTATCAGAAATTGAAAACACTGGAATAGTATCTTTTGTTGCTCACCCTGAAGGATTTCACAAGTTTTTTTTATACAAAAAACAGTACAGATGGGACGACTGGTCTCTCGATAATTTTACAGGTATAGAAATCTGGTCGATGCTTTTTGATTGGGCAAAATTTACTCGTATATATAATCTCCCAATAAACTATTTTACTCTACCTTACAACTTGAAAGGGCCTTCTACTTCTCTTCTCTCTTTATGGGATAGGTTGTCTACTAAAAGAAAAATTGTAGGTATTGCTGGGCTTGATATACATCTGCTACCTTTCTTTTTTAGGTGTATTGATATTAGCAACAAGTTTGTGTACTCTAATGTGTTTAAGGGGTTAAGGAACCATCTTTTTTTAGAAGACGGACTTACCTATAATGTACAAGAAGATAAACAAAAGATAATTGATGCTTTTGCAAAAGGGCGTCTTTTTTTTGCTAACGACCGCATACATAATAGCAAAGGTTTCTATTTTGGGACTGAAGATGGTAATAAAATTATGGGAGATACCCTGAGTTCTGGAAAAAACCTTTTGGTGAAAAACCCAGTTAAAGCTTTTACAAGAGTAATTTTTAATGGCAACATACTTTGGGAAAAAGAAGTAGAGATGTCTACTTTTTCCCCTAATGATAAAGGTGTTTACAGGGTTGAGGTTTTTTTAAATAGACGACCGTGGATTTTTTCAAACCATATTGCTATAAAATAAAAAAATTGATTTGGTCTTGCATAAAATATAAAATGGTGGTAATATATAAGACTAAATTTGTAATTGAAGCAAAAAATAGATGTAAATAGCGTTAGATTAAAGGGTAAAAATGAAAAAGAAAATACATAAGGATGTTGTTTGTAGGGCGTGGTTGCAAAGAGAAACAAAAAATAAAGCAGAAAAAGAAGGTAAAGAATATTTTTTTTGTAGCCCTGCCTGTAAGGACAAGTTTGAGAAGGACCCTGAGAAATATTTGAAGCTTGTTGGATAAGATTTATGGAAGATATTGTAAAAGATGTGCCAGAAGTGGTTGCTCTTGATATAGAAACAACAGGGCTTAAACCAGAAGAAGATAGAATAGTGGAAGTGGCTTTGCTTAAGATTAAAAATGGAATAACCTGCCGTAAACTTACTTCATTTATATATCCGAAAATCAAGATTCCTCCTTCGGGGCTACCAGTAAATAAAATTAAACCATTTATGTTAGAGGGTGCACCCTCCTTTGATGATTTAGCTTTGGAACTTGCAGATTTTATTAAAGGAGAAACCCTTTTGATACAGAACGCTTATTTTGATATCCCCTTTTTGAAGACAGAGTTTAATAGGAGTGGTGTGAAATTTCCAGACACTTATGTTTATGATACTCTGTTATTATCCAAAAAACTATTCTCGTTTGAAAGAAATTCTCTCTCTTATCTTGCAAGTTTTTATAAACTGGATGTTAGCGGTATGCATAGAGCTGAGAAAGACGCCATGATTACTTACAAAATATTTTGTAGGTTTTTTAAAGAAAAACCTTTAGAAGTTCTTAATATGAAGAAAGAGACTTCGGAGATAAATTATATTGATACACCTCTTATAAGGAAAAATATACAGGAAGCTATGAACGACGGAAGAGAGATATGTATCAAATATAGAAATAGAAATTTTGAAATAAGTACTCGTCGTATTGAGCCTATTAAAATTTATAATGAGAGTGGAAAATGGTATCTAAATGGCTTCTGTTCTTTAAACAATGTTAATAGAAGGTTCCGTCTTGATAAAATTTTAGAAGTGATTGACAATATATGAATATAACAAGTATTATAAGGAAGTGGTGTTTGGGAGTAGAAATGGTTTCAACTTTTGTTCTTCTAATCTTTATTTCAAATATGATGTCTCATCTAAATATCCTAAAAAATCTACTAATTAAAAAAATAGTATATAGTTATATTTTTTATTAACTCCCTTAACCTCTGAATTCTTCAAAAAGTGGCAAGAATTACGGGGTGGGGTGCAAGAAAGGAGGGAAGTACAGTGAAAGAGAAAGGTAAAGTGAAGTGGTTCAATAATGCTAAAGGTTATGGCTTTATTGAAAGAGAAGGTGGTGAGGATGTTTTTGTTCACTATTCTGCTATTACTGGAGATGGATATCGCACATTGCAAGAAGGCGATGAGGTTGAATTCGAAGTAGTGCAAAGTGATAAAGGACTTCAAGCTGCTAACGTAGGAAAAATATAAAACCTAAAAGGTTGCCGGGGCAAAGATTATGTCCCGGCAACCTATCCAACTTGTGTCTTGTTTCTGCTGTAGTTTAAAATATGGCATCTTATAAGTGCTGTATAAAATATTCCTGCATAACTTCAAGAATAAGGGTAGGAAAACATTTGTTCTTTTCTTATACATCCCTTGAATTTTTTCTTCATATATTGTAATTTATACTCAAAACCTATAAAGATATTACTATGAAACCTATAAAATATATTATTTTAGTATTGTTTGTTGGAACTTTGTCTTCTTATCCAGCTGAGGTTCAGAGAGATTACTTAAAAATGGCATTTGAGGCCCACACTAAAAAGATGTACAATCTTTCAAATCTACAACTTGAAAAACATATAAAAGAGAACCCTAACTTACCTGATTTAGATTATGCGTTTCTTTTATATGCAGTAAACTATATTCAATTGAACCAATATAATGAAGCAATCACGAAACTAACATTCTTAAAAACTCATTACCCTAACTCACCTTACTTGAAAAACACTTTTACTTATCTTATCCTTGCCTACCTAAAAACCCAAGAGATAAATTCTGCTGTTTTATCATATAGGGATTATAAAAAAAAGTTTGGTACTGATACTTTTGTTGAAAAACAAGTCGAAGAAATACTGCTACAGTCAGCAATTCTTTTTTTTAATAAAGGCGAAACTTCTCATAGTTTAGAGTTTTTCAACCTTTTTTTGGAAGAATTTAGCAATTCTGAACACTTACCAACTGTTTACTACTACCGAGGGTTGATCTATTATCGCGAAAACAATTTCCTTAAAGCTAAAGATTTTTTTAAGAGGGCTTTAGAAGGTTCTTCTTCTCTAAAGAATATAGATATATTGGCAGATACACATTTAAAACTTGCAGATAGTCTATTAAACCTTAGAGAATCTAAAGAAGCTTCAGTTATATACAAGGAAATCAATGAAAAATTTTCTGATACAATATATAATATATGGGCATCGTTTCGATTATCAATAATAGAAAAAAGGAATGACAATTTTCTGCAAGCAGAGGTTTTGCTTAACAGTATTAAAGGTAAAGGGGATGAAGAGTTGAATTACAGGATACTTTATGAACTTGCAAATATAAAAATACTTCGTGAAGATTGGCAATCTGCTCAAGAAGAGTTGAACCTTATTATAAAAACTTTCCCTCAAAACCCTAATATCCCAGAGATATATATGCAACTGGGGTTTATCTATTTTAATTTGGGAAAATTTGAAGAATCAGTACAGGTTTTTAATAAATCCTTAGTAAATGCTACAACACCACAAATTAAGGAAAAAAGTTTTTTTGGGCTCGGTTATTCATATTATTCTTCAGGAAATATAACTGAAAGTTTTAAGGTATGGGAGCAATTTGTTAAAGAGTTTCCAGACAGCCCTTTCTTGAAAGAAGTTTTTTTCTTACAAGGGAAAACTTTTTACGAAAAAAAGGATTATCTTAAAGCAGAAAAGAGTTTTGGTTTAATAATATCTAATTTTCCAGAAAGCGCTCTTTATAAAAGTTCTATTAAAATGTTTATTGAAAGTTTAATTGAACAGAAAAAATTTAAAGAAGCAAAACAAATCTGTGAAGATAGCCTTGCAAAAGAAGTTGATGAAACTATTACATTTTTATACGGTAAGACTTTATATCTATTAAAAGAGTATAAGAAGAGCGGAGAAATTTTTGAGAAATTATCAGTTAAAAATCCAGAATTGGATGTTGAAGCTAAATATTATTTAGCAAAAATATATGAATACCAAGGTGATAATGCAAAAGCTCAAGATAAGTTTCTTGAGATAATGACATTCTATAAAAACTTTCCTAACTGGACGAAAATTGCTGAAGAATCAATAAAGAGACTTCAAAAATGAATAGAAATTTTTTTTTATGTTTTATATTTTTTGTTTTAAATGGGTTGCTTCAATCTCAAGATATCAGATTACCTGAAGAAAAAATTATGGGCGAAGATTTAAGGATTGAAAAATCTGATATACTTGAAAAACCAATTAACCATACTGATATTCAGTTTCCTCTTGTGCCTTTGATGCCTGAGAAGGAAGATATTGTTTTAGAAGAAAAAGTAGATCCAAATGTTGTAGTAGAACCTGAAAAATCAACAGACATCTCTATTGATAAAGGCTCTATCGGCTTTACTGTTGATACCAACATTGATTACTCTATGAAAATTTGTTACCCAATCTTAAAGGAAGGGTTTCAAGGGTTGATAGATTTTGAAGTTTTTAACAATAATGGTTACAGGAAGAATGATGAAAATTCTGGGGCCAAGATAAGTTGTTTTTTAGAAAGTTTGGCAAACACGTTTTCCGCAAAAATAACAGCTGGCAATATGGATTTACCAGGACCTGAAGGTTCCCTTTTTGACTTACAAAGAGATTATCTTTCTTTCAATTCTGCTTATTCTCACCATTGGACCTCTGGCATAAACCTAAAAATTGGTCAGTTGTTTTATAGTATAGATGAAGTAGATACAAATTATTCAAATATTGATTTGTCCATAGATTTTTCAAAATTATCTTTTAATATTGGTCTTGAAAGGTACGATATTTTTAATGAATTGTCCACTACCTCATTATATCAAGGGCTTTTGTGGGAGTTAAACAGTTTTAAAGCTGGATATAACCTTAAAAGAATTGAAAACTACGATGTTAAATTTTTACCTTACATAGAGTACACTCCTACTGCGAACATAAGATTAGAACTTGATAGTATGTATAAGATGCCAAATTTCTGGGAAGAATTGATTTTATCTAACTATAAAAGAATAGATAAGGCTTGTTTGCCTCCAGAAGAAGAATATAGATGTAGGATTCTTTTGGATAAACAAGAAAAAAATTATAGTTTACAACTTGAACTTGCCCAAAGTTATATTGCAAATGGTTATTTTTGGTCAGATGTTGATAAGGATGGTTTATTTGAACCTGTTTCAGAAGAATATTGGCAAACTCGTTTTGGGCTAAATTACACACAGTCTTTATTTGAAAGTTTATCGTTTTTTTTAAAAGGAGAGAAAGATTTTTGGAACAAGGATGTTTATTATTACCCTGAGGCTTCTTTTGAAGTTGGTTTAATTTTTGGACAACCTACTTCTAATCTAAAAATATGGGCTTCTTATATTGGAGAAAAACTTTTTCCTGATGAGAGGCTCGACGCTTGTGTAGTCTTTAATACTGAGATAAGACTTGCAAAAAAGGATAATATAGAATGGGTTGCTGGTATATCCAATATCGGTAACAAAAAACACTCTATTGTTCCAGGGTACCCTATTGAAGATAGAAAATTTTATGGTTCAATAAAGTTTTATTTTTAGGATTTATAATGGGAGGAGAACAAAATGAATTTGTGGAGTTTTTTTATCAAAGGTGGTCTGATAATGATTCCTATATTGCTGTGTGGTATATTAGCTTTAGGAATAATAATAGAAAAGATTATTTCTCTTCGTTCCTCAGGGTTTGATAACGAAAAATTTATTAAACAGATTGAAGAAATATTAAAAAAGAGAAAAATTAAAGAATCTCTGGCTTTGTGTGATTCTATAGATAAACCTGTCCCTCGTATAATAAAAGCGGGGCTTATGAAATCTGATAGAAGTAGAGAAGAGATAAAAGAAAGTATAGATGACGCCTCTAGCTACGAGATACCTCTACTCGAAAAATATCTTGGAGTTCTTGCAACCATAGCCACTGTTGCTCCTCTGCTTGGTTTGTTGGGTACAGTAACTGGTTTGATAAGAGCTTTTATGGTAATCCAATCTAAAGGGGGTCTTGTAAATCCAGGCGATCTTGCAGGTGGTATATGGGAGGCACTTGTGACGACAGTTGGCGGGTTGATAGTTGCTATACCTGCGTATATTGCTTACAATTATTTTGTTACCAGAGTGAACAATATTGTAATGCAGATGGAAAAGAGTGCCTCTCGGTTAATGGATATACTCTTCCTTATTAAGTCTGAAGAGGAGGCTTGAAATGAGATTTAAAAGACATTATTCTATCATTAAGGGAGAATTGAATATGGCTCCTTTGATAGATGTTGTTCTACTGCAATTGATATACTTTATGTTGACATCAAGTTTTATTATGCAACCAGGTATAAAAATAAATCTTCCTCAAGCTGCAACTACCGAAACAGTTAAAGAAAAAGAAGTTGTTATAAGTGTATCTGAAACAGGCGTCATTTTTTATAAAGATGTTCCTACAACTATCGAACAACTTGAAGCGTTGTTGTCCAGAGAAGCTAAAAAATCAACAAATTTAATATTAATTTTAAAGGGCGACAAAGAAACAAAACACGGGATGGTTGTATCTGTAATGGATACAGCTCGTAAAGTAGGCATAAACAGGATTGCTATAGCCACTATGCCTGAATTTTAAAATGAAATCAGAAAAACTTTTACTGAAAACCTTAATTATAAGTTTTTTTATCCACATTGCTGGCATTTCAGTATTTGGGATTATTCTTCCGAAGTATTATTCTGAAAAAAAACCTATAGAGGTTTCTCTTTTGCCTCCTTCAGTTGCACCTTCAGAGATTAGACTCTCAAAGGTAGAGGTAACTCCAAAGATGCCTGAAATTAAAGCAAGTGGTGAGAGATTGGCTATTAGTAGAGAGCAGGAAGTTATTAAGTTTTCTGCAGAAAGGTTTATTGGTTCTTCAGAATATTTACCTATTACTCAAATTAATCCAAAATTTGAACTTCCAGAACAACAAGTACATTTCCCAATTATGACAGAATTGGTTGAAGGAGAACAGGTTGTATCTACTAGAAAAACTACTCTTGAAATAGAAGGACTTGCAGGAGGTAGGCAGTTGATATATAGACAAGAGGTAGAATATCCTCAATGGGCTCAAAGGGAAGGTATTGAAGGTAATATTAAGATAAAGTTTTGGGTAAACCCTGAAGGTAAAATAACATCTGCAGGGATAAATAGTTCCTCAGGGCACCCTGAACTTGATTTGTATATAACAGAAAGTTTTAGAAACTGGTTGTTTGAACCTGTTAAAACTGATAAACAGGTTTGGGGGATAATAACTTTCAGGTTTAGACTAAAATGATAAAAGTACAGGTTAATATGTTGGTAAGTTTATATCTTTTGTTGAGTATTGCTATTCTTGTATTGTGGATGATATTTGAATGGCAAAGAAAACCTGTGTCCAACATCAGGGAACATAGTTTTTTATGGGAGTGTCCTACCTGTTTATATATTTACATTGATAGTTGTTCTGAAAGCATATCAAAATGTCCTCAATGCCAAACTCTTCACAGAAGGCAAGAAAAAGTGTAAAATATAAGTATAGGATAAATTGTAGTATATTATCAAAGTAAGGTTGGAAAAGTTTTAATTAAATGATGTAAAGGAGTTGAGATGATAACAGAAATAGGTATAACTGCAGGAGAGATATGGCAATATCTTGAAAAATATAATAATACCACCCTTAGTAAAGTGGTGGAAGCAGTTAATAAAAATAAAGATATTGTTATGATGAGTCTGGGCTGGCTTGCCCGTGAAGGACATATAACAGTTGATACGATAGATAACGATTTGAAAATCGTTTTAAGAAAAAAAGATTAATTTCTATTGATTTAAATTGGGGGATCGTCTAACGGTAGGACATCAGACTCTGGATCTGAGTGTCTAGGTTCAAGTCCTAGTCCCCCAGCTTTTTTATATATTCTTATTGAAAGGTTTTATCCTTCCAACTTACAAGAAAATATCTGATATATGATGAAAACCCATATTCTAAATGAAATAAATGAGGTTTTAGATAAGATAAATGATAATGCTTATAAATCTATAATCTCTTATATACAGAAAGCCAGAAGAGTTTTTCTGGTTGGTTCTGGAAGAAGTGGTCTTGTCGGTAGATGTTTTGCAATGCGACTTATGCATTTAGGGATTCCCACCTATGTTGTTGGGGAGACAACCTGCCCATCTATAAATAAGAACGACCTTCTTATAGTTATATCTTGTTCTGGTAGCAATGTTAGTATACTTGAGTTTGCTAAAATTGCTAAAAATAAAAACGCTTATATCTTATCTATAACCTCAAAAGATACACCGCTCGTGTCTGTTTCTCATTATTCTGTTGAAATACCCAATATTAAAACAATTCAATTTGGCAATTCGTTATTTGAACAAGTGGTCTTTCTTTTTCTGGAAATATTTGTAGAATTATATAGAAAAAACAAAAATATACCATTTAAAGAGATGATTACAAGACATTCCGATTTTACTTAAAACTACTTAAAAAATATAGGTCCTCAGTAAACTTCATTAATTATTGTTATTTTATCCACATTACTTGCTTTTTTATGAGCATTTATCTGAATATTTTCGGGAATTATATGAAGTTTTTTTCATAACGTTTTTAAGTATGTTCCCAAAGCATACATTTTGTTCTCTTGTTGTTATATGATAAGATACCTATATTAAGGGAACATATTATAATAATTAGGAGATTTATTTAAATGAAGATAAGAGAAAGGGTTCAAAAAATAGTTCAAGAGATTCCTGAAAATGTTAAATTGGTAGCAGCAACCAAAACAAGAACTATCGAAGAAATTAAAGAAGTTATAGATGCAGGGGTTGAGATTCTTGGCGAAAACTATGTGCAGGAAGCGGAAGGAAAGATTTTAGAGATAGGTAAAGCGATTCAATGGCATATGGTGGGCCACCTGCAAACCAATAAGGCCGATAAAGCTGTTGATATTTTTGATATGGTAGAAACAGTTGATAGTATAAGGCTAGCAAACAGGTTAAACAGAACTGCTTCTGAAAAAAAGATTGTATACCCTGTTCTTATTGAAATTAATAGTGGTAAAGAAGAAAAGAAGGCAGGTGTTTTTCCGGAAGAAGCTGAAAGTTTAATAAGAAACATCTCAAAATTATCTCATATCAGGATTGAAGGTTTAATGACTATGGGTCCTTTTTTAGAAAAGGTTGAAGAGATAAAACCTTTCTTCCGACTTACAAAAGAAATTTTTGATTATATTAAAAGTATTAGTATACCTAATGTTGAAATGAAATACTTATCTATGGGTATGAGTGATACATGGCGTATAGCTATAGAAGAAGGGGCTAACTTGATAAGGTTGGGAACAGTTATTTTTGGTCCAAGAAAGATTTAAATGCTGGTTGTGTTTAAAAAAAGTAAGAGGTGTCTACTCACTCTGGTACTACGGCGCATACACCTTCTACGCCACAATCGGGCACTCTGAGAACTCACCCTTCTGCACAAAGGGCGTCTCCGAAGGGCTTAACAGGCTCAGAGTAGGGGAACAAAAGGCTTGAACCTTTTGTTAACAGCCCGATTCTTGCTTGAGTTGTAGTAGCACCTCGTAATTCGTGAATAGACACATACTTT